>CAZBKC010000245.1:0-3456 GCA_964492345.1 uncultured Steroidobacter sp.
TGTCGCCAGTCAATCCCGACGCAAGGCGACCTTGACGCATCCGCCGGCGCGTTCGCCAGCCGATGCCTTCCCTGACGCCCATGCCGACTCAGGAGCGAGATGCGTCTTAGCAAGATCAAACTGGCCGGGTTCAAGTCCTTCGTCGACCCGACCTCCGTCAATCTGCCGGGCAACCTGATCGGCGTCGTCGGTCCCAACGGTTGCGGCAAGTCCAACATCATCGATGCCGTCCGCTGGGTCATGGGCGAAATTTCCGCGAAACACCTGCGCGGCGATTCGATGGCAGACGTCGTCTTCAACGGTTCCAGTTCCCGCAAGCCGGTCGGTACGGCTTCGGTCGAACTGGTCTTCGATAATTCCGACGGTACGCTCGGTGGTCAGTACGCGGGCTACAGCGAAGTGTCCCTGAAGCGGGTCGTCTCGCGCGATGGCACCTCGGCGTACTTCCTGAATGGCATCCGCTGCCGTCGCAAGGACATCACGCAGCTCTTCCTCGGCACCGGCCTCGGCTCGCGCAGTTACGCGATCATCGAACAGGGCATGATCTCCCGCGTCATCGAGGCGCGGCCGGAGGAATTGCGCGGCTTCATCGAAGAGGCGGCCGGCATCTCCAAGTACAAGGAGCGTCGCCGCGAGACCGAGAACCGCATTTCGCACACGAAGGAAAATCTCGAGCGGCTCAGCGACGTTCGCGAGGAAGTGGACAAACAGTTGCGTCACCTGCAGCGCCAGGCTGCGACGGCACGCCGCTACCAGACGCTCAAACAGGACGAACGCAAGCTGACTGCCGAACTGCTGGCGTTGCGTCTGCGGGTGATCGATCAGGATTCGCAGTCCAAGGAAGGCATCCTGCGCGAGCGCGACATCGAAATGCAGGCGGCCATCGCCGAGCTGCGATCCATCGAATCGTCCATCGAGACGGCGCGCGAGGAGTTCACCGAGAAATCCGAGTCGCTGAACGTCGTCCAGGGTCGCTACTACCAGATCGGTGCGGAGATCTCGCGTGCCGAGCAATCCATTCAACACGGCCGCGAATTGCGCCAGCGCCAGAAGACCGACCTCGAACAGGCCGAGCAGGGGGCTGCCGAAGCCACCCTGCATCTGACCCGCGACCAGACCCAGATCGACGAACTGCGCAGCGAACTCGAGCAGCTCGAACCTGGACTGACGGCTGCGCGTGAGCGCGAGCGGGCTTCCGCCGCAGCGCTGTCGCTGGTCGAGGAATCGATGCAGGACTGGCAGGAGCGCTGGGAAGATTTCAATCGCGAATCCCGCGCGGCCAGCGAAATGACGCAGGTCGAGAAGGCTCGTATCGAACAGCTCGAACACCAGTTGGAGCGTCTGAGCGCGCAACGCGAACGACTCGGCAAGGAGCTGGAGACCCTCGGGACTGCCGACCTTGAACTGCGCATCGAGGCGCTGCTGGAGCAGGAAGCGCAGGCACTTGGTGCGGGCGAGTCAGCAGCCGCGCAGTTGCAGTCGGTCGGCGATGAACTGCTGCAGTCGCGCGATCGTCAGCGGCAACTCGCGGCGACGGCCGAAAGCAGCCGCAAGGAACTGCAGGAAGCACAGGGCCGGTTCATGTCCCTGCAGGCCCTGCAGCAGGCCGCACTGGGGCTGGCGCAGGGCAAGGTCACCGAATGGCTTTCCGCGAACTCCCTGACGACGCGGCCGCGTCTGGCGCAGCAACTGACGGTGGAACAAGGTTGGGAACGCGCGGTGGAGACCGTGCTGGGCTCGTACCTCGAATCCGTATCGGTGGACGCAATCGATTCCATCGCCACGCGGCTCGATTCCCTGCAGGTGGGTTCGGTCAGTTTCTTCGCGGATAGCGCAGTTGCCTCCGCGGCTGTCGATCCCGGCAGACTGCTGGCAAAAGTGCAGGGGCCCTCGGCAATTGCCGCGCTTCTGACCGGCATCATCGCCGTCGATACCCTGCCGGAGGCCCTGTCGCTGCGTCATACGCTGGCGAATGGCGAATCCGTCATCACGCGCGACGGCATCTGGATCGGCCGCGACTGGTTGCGCGTGAGCCGCGACAAGGACGTGCATGCCGGTGTCATCGGTCGCGAGAAAGAGATGCGCGAGCTGCGCGAAGCGGTCGGTGCCGCCGAAGAAAGACAGGAGAGCCTGCAGGCCGAAGCGGATGCCATTCGCGAGCGTCTCGTGTCGCTCGAAGAACGTCGCGACAGTCTGCAAGCCGAGGTCAACCGGCTGCATCGTTCCCACAGTGAGCTGAGCTCGCAGGCAACCTCGTTGCGCAGCAAGGCAGACCAGACTGCCGAGCGTGCCCGCAAGATCGAGGCGGAGACCGCCGAGCTTCAGGCTGATCGTGAGCGTGCGGACGCGGCGGCAGCCACCGCACGCGCGCGACTGGAGGAAGGACTCGAACAGATGGCGCAGTTCGAGGCGGCACGCATCGAACTCGAACAGGAACGCGATTCGCTGCGGCAGAACCTGAACTTCAAGCGGTCACAGGCACAGACCGATCGCGATGGCGCGCAGGAAGTGGCGATCAAGGTCGAATCGAAGCGTTCGGCATTGGCGTCGATCTCGGCCGGCCTCGAGCGCCTGCGTCATCAGCTCGAACAGCTGCAGCAGCGCAAGGACGAACTGACGCAGCAGATCGCCGATGGCGAAGCGCCGCTGGAACTGCTGGCGGCGAAGCTCGAAGAGTTCCTGCAGCAGCGTATCGGTGTCGAAACGGAACTCACGGCGGCGCGTGAAACCCTGGAAGGTGCCGAGACCCGCATGCGCACGCTGGATCAGCGCCGCATGGAGACCGAAGGACAGGTCGAAGATGCCCGTACGCGACTCGAAGATGTCCGCATGGCCGCGCAGGAACTGAAGGTTCGCCGCGAAACACTCATGGAACAGTTCAAGGCCACGCATTTCGAACTCGCGACGATCTATCAGGAGATGGCACCGGAGGCGGATGTCGCTGCCTGGGAGCAGACGCTGGTCGACCTGACGCAGAAGATCGATCGCCTGGGGCAGGTCAATCTCGCAGCCATCGACGAATTCAAGGAACAGTCGGAACGCAAGGAGTACCTGGATCGCCAGTTCAAGGATCTCACGGACGCCCTCGAGACGCTCGAGACCGCCATCCGCAAGATCGATCGCGAAACCCGCGCGCGTTTCCAGGACACCTTCGATCGCGTCAATGCCGGTCTCAAGGAGCGCTTCCCGCGGCTGTTCGGCGGCGGTCATGCCTACTTGGAGCTGGCTGGCGAGGACATCCTGAGCGCGGGTGTGTCGATCATGGCCCGCCCCCCCGGCAAGCGGAACGTCACGATCAACCAGCTCTCCGGCGGCGAGAAGGCGCTGACCGCGGTGGCGCTGGTGTTCTCGATCTTCGAACTCAATCCCGCGCCATTCTGTCTGCTGGACGAAGTGGACGCGCCGCTCGACGACAACAACGTCGGCCGCTTCTGCGACACGGTCAAGGAGATGTCG
>CAZBKC010000245.1:3480-5479 GCA_964492345.1 uncultured Steroidobacter sp.
CCCCGCAACGAGCGTCCCAATGATGAGCGATCTGCGCTGGATCCTGATTTCCTGCGGAGCCCTGCTGCTGGTCGGTATCTATCTGTGGGGACGGCGTGGCGCGCGTCGCACCGGTGCAGCCGCCGAGGGCGTGCTGCATCCGCGTCCGGAACCGCTGGTCGAGCCGGCCTTCGAAGCGCCGTCCTATGGCGTGGAGGACGACGATCCGGAAGCTCTCTGCGAGCCGCACGACGAACCGGAGCCGATCATTCGCGCGCCCGCGCGCAGCGAGATGACAGAGCGGCCGGCGGTGCGGGAACAGAGCGCACTGCGCACGGAAGCGCCGGTTCGGATCGCCCGCAGCATTCGTGTCGAGCCGACGCTGGGCGAAGGCGATGCATCGCTGCCGGAGCCCCAGCCGGCAGACGATCCGGAACTGACGGCAGAACTTCCTGCACGCGAGCCCGTCGATGCGCCCACGCTGGGAATGAGCAGTACGCCTGCACCACGCCGCATCGAGCGACGCAAGATCATTGCGCTGCGGCTGGCAGCGCCGGGGCAACGTTTCCCGGGCGAGGCGCTGCGCAACGCGATGGAATCAGAGTCGCTGCAGTTCGGACGCTACGATGTCTTCCATCGGCTCCACGATGACGGTACCAGCATCTTCAGCGTGGCGAGCATGATGGAACCGGGGACGTTCGAGCTGGAACGCATGCCGACCCAGCAGTATTCGGGTGTCACCATGTTCGCCCAGTTGCCCGGGCCGGTGTCGGGGGCGCAGGTGCTGAAGGATCTGGTCGCTTGCGGCAAGCGGCTTCAGGAAGTGCTCGGCGGCACGCTGCAGGACGAGCGTGGCATCCCGCTGACGGTTCACCGCATCGATCGACTGCGCCAGGAAATCGTCGATTTCGAGCGCGGTCAGGCGCGCGACCAGCGATCCCCTCCTTCTTCCCACTGATACGCGATGCCCGGTTTGCGCAATCCCGCCAGGCGCGCTCGAGAGTTGCGCGAACTGCTGGAGCGCTACAACCATCGCTACTACGTCCTCGACGATCCCGAGGTTTCCGACGCCGAATACGACCGGCTGATGCGGGAACTGCAGGACATCGAGACTGAGAATCCCGATCTCATCACGCCGGACTCGCCGACGCAGCGCGTCGGCGCGACACCCGTCGGCGCACTGCGCGAGGTGGTGCATGCCGTCCCGATGCTCTCGCTCGACAATGCCTTTACCGAAGAAGACCTGATCAACTTCGATCGTCGCGTCCGTGAGCGGCTGGATGACGTCGAGTCGGTCGAATACGCCGCGGAGCCGAAGCTCGACGGCCTGGCGGTGAGCTTCCGCTACGAATCGGGACTGCTTGTGCAGGCGGCCACACGTGGCGATGGGACGCGCGGAGAGGACGTTACGCACAACGTGCGCACCATCAAGGCTGTCCCGGTGAGGCTGCGCGGCAAGGTTCCTGAACTGCTGGAAGTCCGCGGCGAAGTCTTCATGCAGATCGCCGGTTTCAAGGCAATGAACGAGAAAGCGCTGGCGGCTGGCGAGAAAGTCTTCGTCAATCCGCGCAATGCAGCGGCCGGCAGTCTGAGGCAGCTCGATCCGCGTCTGACGGCCAGTCGGCCGCTCGACGTGTTCTTCTACGGCGTCGGGGAAATGCGCGGCTGGAAGCTGCCGGCAAAACACAGCGAGTCGCTGGAGCAACTGCGCCAGTGGGGACTGAAGATTTCGCCGCTGCTGAAAGTGGTGCAGGGGGCGCCGGGCTGCCTGGAGTACTACCGGGATGTCGGTGCGCGCCGGGCGAAGTTACCGTACGAAATCGATGGTGTCGTCTACAAGGTCAATCGACTCCAGCAGCAGCGGGATCTGGGCTTCGTCGCGCGTGCGCCGCGCTGGGCGATCGCGCACAAATTTCCGGCGCACGAGGAAAACACGATTGTGCGCGGAGTCGAATTTCAGGTCGGCCGCACCGGGGCATTGACGCCGGTCGCGCGCCTGGAGCCCGTATTCGTCGGGGGC
>CAZBKC010000246.1:0-5452 GCA_964492345.1 uncultured Steroidobacter sp.
CCATGCCGCCTTCGCTGTTGTAGATGGCGCGGACGAAGTTGAGCTTCGACAGATCGGGCGCCTCGCCCGAACGGCCGCCGTCGCCTGGCAGACCGGTGTCGGCGGCAGCGAGCGCCGCGACGAACAGCACCGCGAGACTTGCGAACGGGCGGCGCTTCAGCATGCGGTGGCTCCTTCCGCGTTGGTACAGGCGCCGCCGAGTCTGCGGTAGTACTCCGCAACGGCTTCGCGGTATTCCGGCGTGTCGGGGATCGACGCCGATGTGTGAGCAGAAGGCGCGTTGCGCGACTTCTCGATCGATGCGAGGGCGGCCAGCTCCAGTCGATCGACGAACTTCGTCAATGCCGCGAGCTGCTCGCCCAGCGTGCGGCTGTTGAGACCGCGTGCCTCGCGCGCCATGCGGCGCAGCGCCTGGATGTCCGCAGCCGACAGATTCAACCCTTGAGGACGTGCCGTCATGGCCTCGATGCGCTGCGCGATCTGCGCGGCCTCGCGCGAACGCAACTGCCCCGAACCGTCCTCGGGCGGCGCCGCGGTCGTCCCGGGATTCCAGGCCGTCAGGCCGTTCGATCGACCGGACGTGCCCCCTTCGCCGTCCTGCGGCGAGGGTATCCTCTCAGCGAGCGTGTCAGTGCGCCGGGATGAATCGTCGCGACCGGCCTCGCGCAGCGCGCGCCGCAACTCGCCGAGTTCGGCCAGCAGCCGCTGCGGATCGGCACCCTCCTGCGAGGACTGTCGTTCGTTCGCTGCCACTTGTGCAACGACACGCAGATTGCTTTCCAGCGCATCGAGTGCATCGGCGATCAGTCCTTCGCGCGGCGCCGCATCGCGGGCCCGGCCGTAGCGTATCTCCGCGGCGCTGCGTTCGAGCCGGTGCGTGAGGTTGGTACTCTCCAGTTCACCCAGGGCCTCACCCAGCCGGCGCGTCGCGTCGGGATTGCGGCTGCCGTGATCGTTCATGGCTGCACGCATACCCTGCTGGATACCGTTGACGTCATCGGCCATGCGCTGCTTGCTTTCCACCAGCTTGCGCGCGCGGTCGGGCGCGAGCTGACCGCGCTGCTGCGGAGAGGTCACCGCAGCGCCGAGCGCGGCGTACAGCTCTGTTTCGACTTCGCGCTGCTCGTTCACGAGCTTGTGTGCGCGCTCGGCAAGCTGATCCAGTTCCTCTGCCAGAGTCTGGCCGCGCGGCTGCTGCATGCGCTCCAGCGCGCGACGCAGATTGTGTCCGGCCTGCGCCGAGCGATCGGCGGATGCGCCGCCCGCAGCGCTGTTCGCCGCCTGCATGTCTTCGAGCGCCTGCCGCATCGACTCGAGCGCCGAGCCGGCAGGCTGTTCGCTGCTTTCGCCCGTCTCGCCACCCTGGGTCGATCGTTCCTGCGACTGCTGCGGGCGTTGCAGTTCGGCCAGGCGCCGGCGCAGATCCTGCGCCTCGCGACGCAGCTGCTCCTGCTGCCAGCGCTGTTCCCGCGCCGAACGATCCTCGCGGTTCGCCTGTTGTGCCAGCCGTTCCTGGCGTTCCGCCAGCTCCTTCAGTTTGCGGATCGCCTCGTCCAGTTCAGCGCTTGCGTTACGTTGCGACAGCGTGGATTCCGTCTCGTAGTGATTCTTGTCGACGTCCATTTCGAGCTCGAACATTTCCGTGAAGTTGCGCACGGCCTGCTGACCGCCGCCCTGCGACTGTTCGCGCTGCATCGCCACCTGCACGTCGCGAAATGCCGATTCGGCACGCAGCAACTGCTGCAGCGCCTGTTGTTCGAGAGGGATGGCGTCTTCGAGCCTGAATTCCTCCAGGTGCTTCGCCGCCGGATCCATCACGGCCGCGGCGCGATCCAGACTCTCCACGAACTTCGCGATGCGTTCATCCTGCTCCACCCCGCCGCGGGCGCGCGTGCGCTCTGCCAGGTTGCGGGCCTGGGTTGCGAGCGTCACCTGCAGCTCGGACAGCATCTTCGCGCTGTCCTCCAGTTGGGAGCGCGAACGCGCATTCGTGCGGGCCGAGCGCTGCGTGTTCCAGGTCGCCAGCAGGATTTCGCGCTGTCGTTCCGAGATCGCACCTTGGTCGCCGGCATCGTCGCCCCCACCGCCTCCACCACCGCCCTGCCCTTCGCTGAAGCGACGTTCGAACGGCTGCACCTGGACGACAAACAGATCCGTCTCGACGCTCTGACCCCGATCCTTCGCCACGGCGTAGTACGAGACGAGATCGCCGGGCGACAGCAGCGCGTTCGCGGACTGCTCCTCACCCAGTTCCTCCAGGCGCAGCAGCGATTCGACGTCGGCCTGCTTCTGGCCGGCAGCAATGCGACGCGAACGCTCTTTGCCGCCATTCACGGAATAACGCAGTTCGACCTGCTGCAGGCGGAAATCGTCCTGTGCCTGCACGGCGACCGGCACCTCCTCGATGCTCGTGGCACGCCAGTCGCGGCCGGGCTTGCGGATCTCGATGGTCGGCTTCTGATCGTCGATGACCTCGATGCGATAGTCGTCGGTCAGCGTGACCAGCTGGTCCACCACCCGCGCACCGATGTGATAGCTGCCGGGTCGTGCGACTGCGATGGTGCCGGCGCTGCCGTGGGCTGTCGGCTGCATGCTCGCCGCCTTGCCATCGATGACGAGTACCGGCGATTGCAGCGGCGCGCTCGAGAACACCTCGACATCGACCCGGGTGTCGGCCACCGCGCGAATGTCGCGCGATATTTCTTCGGTGTGCGGCGCCAGGTCGGTCCAGCGCGGATAGCGATAGGTCAGCCGGACCCGCTCGATCTTCGGCAGATCGACGACACCCACCTGGTGTTCGCCGCTGCGTTCCTCGCCGCGTCGATCCTGCGCCGTCACGTAGTAGTGCAGCGGTCCGCGCAAGGCGAACAGCTTGAATTCCCAGCGCACGGCGTCGCCTTCCTGCACGACCTGCATCGGCGCGCGTTCCCAGTTCTGCTGGTCGTCGAAGCGCACCATCACCTGTGCATGATCCGGGACGAACCCCTCGATCGAGGCACGAATGGTCAGGTCGCTGTTGCGCCGGACCGTCGCATCGCCGGGCGTCACCGAGATGCGCCTGACAGGGATGGCTTCGCGCGGTACGGCGGTGCCCAGCAACAGATGACGACTGCCGTAGCCCCAATACGATGGTCCGACGAGCAACAGGCACGCGAGGGCAATGATGGCTGCGGCGAGGATGCCGGCATGCGTCCAGAAACGGGAAGCGGGAATCGCAATGCGTGCGGCCGTGGCGCGCCCGGCATTCAACGCATCGGCGGCCAGCAGTTCTGTCAGCGGCGAGGGGGCGTCGTGCGTTTCGCGACGTCGTGCATCGAGATACGTCTGGATACGCCCGCCCTGGGCCGGCAAACGACGTTCAAATTCGGCCGCACCGTCGTCGCGCCGCAGGCGTCGCAACGGCAGCACGATCAGCAGCACCGCCAGACCCAGAAAGAGGGTGAGCAGCACGATGCGGCCGCCAGTGGCGAAACCCGCCGTGAAACCGTCACGCTGCAGCAACCACACCAGCGCCAGGACGAGGATGAAGGCGCTGCCGGTCGCGATGGCAGCCGCGCGCACATAGACAAGGGCGCGAATGCGCCGGCCCAGAACGTCGAGATACTGCTCCAGCCGGACCCGGGCCGTCATCGCGGCACCTCGCGGCGAACGGCGAGGAAGTGATTCGCCGCCAGCATCTGCGCGGCGGCAACTCCCATCGCCAGCATCAACAGCCAGTAACCGAGCGATACGCGCGCGGGGGGCGTCGCGACGGTCGTTGCCGTCGCTGCGGCGCGTACCGATTCCACGGGGCGCTGCAACCGCAGCCAGCGCTGCCGGCTCTGTTGCGGCATGCGTGCCAGATTCGATTCGCGGATGTCGCTGTTCACGGCGAGCCACCTGGCACCGGCTGAGGTACGAATTTCGTAGAACCCGGTCTGCTCGGGAATGAGGCGGTCGGCGCTGGCTGTTTCGTCGAGACTCAGCACACGCCGTCCCTGCGGATTGAATATCTGCCCGCCCTGCGCGGCGGTCAATCCGGTCATGACCACCGCGCCGACACGGGCGCTGGCCGTTGCTGCACCCGCGCCCGTCAGCCAGTTCGTGGCCTGCGCCATGAAATTCACGAACAGCGGATGCGTGGCGAAATCGTTCCAGTCGCGTGCGAGCGGCGTCGTGAAGATCAGCAGCCGTCCGGCGCCGGAATGACGTTCGATCAGCAAGGGACCGCCGTCCTGCAGAGCGATCAGCACCTTGTCCCGTTCTGTCGGTTCCACCTGGAGGTGACGCAGGAAATGCACGTCCTGCCAACCGTCCGCATTGCGCAGCGCCGGATGACTCAGATCGACGTGGGCCACGCGCGTCGGCTTTGTGACTACGTTGCGCAGCGACAACCCGGCCAGCAGGCCGCTGCGCTGTTCGCTCATGCCGGGGCCGAGCATGACCAGCGCGGCACCGCCGGCACGAACGTAGTCGTCGATTCGTGCGCTGGTTGCGCTGCTCAGCGCCGCCATGTCCGTGACGACGATGGCGGCATACGGCTGCAGGTTGCGCCCTTCGATCTCGCGAGCGGCCCGCTGCTCGGTTTCCAGGCGCGGCGCCGGGAGCGCGCCGATCGCCGCAGCCGCATACACAGCGTCATCCGCTGCCTGCGTGCGCGACACGACCAGCACGCGCGGAGACTCATGCTCGAGCAGCGCGAAGTAGCGGTCGTCCTGCGGCAATGCATCGTGAGGTTCGAGCCGCACTTCCAGGCGATGCGTGCTCGCGCCGAGCTGCGGCAACGGCATCAGAATGCGCGCTTGCGCCAGTGCGTCTTCGCCGTGCGGCGCCTGCACCAGCAGATCGGGCGGCGGACTTCCCTCGCCTTCGCGGGGACTCGGCAGCACGGCTGCCGGCCCGATCCGCAGTGGACGTCGCGCCACCTCGGCGCCGTCGATCGCCAGCACTGCTTCCAGTTTCAGCGTCGTGGCCGCCGACGAGCGCACGGTCACCGCGACCTCGCCGGCACCTTCGCGCTGCACCTCGGCAATGAATGTGTTCGCGGTCGGACCTGCGCCCACGTCATGAAACACCGGCTTCGTACCCGCGGGCGGTTCCAGGTCGGCGAAGCGCAACGGCGTCGCAGACTGCTGGAGGTCCGAGATCAGATGCAGCTCCACCGGCAGTCGTGCTGTTCCCAGCCAGGCGCTGGCCGTGGACATCAGCAATCCATAATCGAGTCGCTCGTTGCCTGGCTGTACTTGTGCCAGCGCTGCGCGCACGGTGTCGCGCTGGCTGGCAGCGACGGCGCCGTGCACCACCTGGAGTCTTCTGCCGGACGCATCGACCAGCAGCAGCTGATCGCCCGGCCTGGCGGTGTCGATGATGCGGGTCGCCTCGGCCACGGCATGCCGCCAGCGATCGCCGTACTGCATCGACAGCGACGTATCGAGCACGATGGCGTGCAGCCGCGCATCGCGATTCACCACCG
>CAZBKC010000247.1:0-5450 GCA_964492345.1 uncultured Steroidobacter sp.
TCCGACCGTCAACCGTCAACGGACAACTGTCAACCCGCTTAGCTAAGCGCCATTGTCCCTAACCGCATTTGTGACTTCTCCGGTCCACCGATGCCGATGCGCTTCGTTGAAATTTCCCCTTTTGGTCGCCGCAGCGGTTCGCCGATCGCGGCCCACCTGGACATCCTTACTATTCCGGCTCTCCGGCCATGAGCATGCAGCAGCCTGTTGCCATCCCTGAACGGAGCCAGGGTCAGATCAAGCTTTCCGTTGTCATCCCGGTGCGCGACGAGGCGGACAACGTCGCCCCGCTGGCACGAGAGATCCACGATGTCCTTGGCGGAGACTCATCGTTCGAGATCATCTTTGTCGATGATGCAAGCACCGACGACACAGTCAGGCATATCCAGGAGGTCCGGCGCGAACAGATACCCCAGATCCGACTGCTGCGACATGCACACGGCTGCGGTCAAAGCATCGCCGTACGAACCGGGGTGCTGGCGGCCCGCGCCGAGTGGATCGTGACGCTCGACGGCGACGGACAGAACGATCCGGGCGACATCCCGGCCTTTCTGCATATTCTCGAACGCAGCGACCCCGACCTGAAGCTGATCATGGGAAACCGCAAGCTCCGCAGGGATAGCTGGGTGCGCCGGATCTCGTCCCGGATCGCCAATGGCACCCGCCGCTGGATGCTGGGGGACGACACTCCGGACACCGGTTGCGGCATCAAGCTGTTCCATCGCGCGACTTTCCTCGAACTGCCAGCGTTCAACCACATGCATCGATTCCTGCCGGCATTGTTCCTGCGCGCCGGTGCCCGCGTGACTTCCATCGCGGTACATCACCGGCCCCGCATGACCGGCCAGTCCAAGTACGGGCTGTTCGACCGCCTGTGGGTCGGGATCGTCGATCTGTTCGGCGTGCGCTGGTTGATCCGACGCGCTCCTGCTCCGAGTACGGTGCGCGAAGAATGAACGACATGCGCAGGCACGCATCGTCGAATCCGGCACTTCGCTCCGAACGCAGTATCACGGACGACTACCTGTTGCTTCTGGGCGCAGCGCTGGTGCTGATCGGTACAGGCATCGGTCTGCGCGATCCATGGCCAGCCGACGAGCCGCGTTTCGCGTTGATTGCCCGCGACATGGTGCTGACGGGCGACTGGTGGGTGCCGCGCGTCGGCGGCGACATCTATTCGGACAAACCGCCGCTGTTCTTCTGGCTGATCGCCGCTTTCTACAAGCTCACCGGTTCGCTCAAATGGTCCTTTCTCCTGCCGTCGGTGTTGAGCGGCATCGGCTGCACTGCACTCGTCTATGACCTGGGACGTCGCCTGTGGGACCGGCAGACGGGATTCGTCGCAGCGGGCCTATTGCTGTTGACGGTGCAGTTCACGTGGCAGGCAAGGCAGGCGCAGATCGATGCAACCTTGTGCCTGCTCACCACGCTCAGCCTCTACGGGTTGTTGCGACATGTGCTGCTGGGTCCGCAATGGCGCTGGTATGCGGCCGGCTGGGCCGCTGCGGGACTCGGGATCATCACCAAGGGCGTGGGATTTCTGCCGCTCCTCGTCCTGCTCCCCTTTGCACTGCTGCGTTCGCCGCAATGGTCGCCGCGGGTGCGCGACACCGGTTGGGGATACTGGCTCGTGGGCCCGCTGGCATTGGCGCTCGCCGTTGGAATATGGCTCGTACCCATCCTGGTGGCAGCGCAAGGCGATCCGCTGCTTGCCGCGTATCGCGACGAAATACTGTTTCGCCAGACCATGGATCGCTACGCCAATGCATGGCACCACCGAAAGCCGTTCTGGTACTTCCTGGTGAATGTGATCCCCGTTCTGTGGCTGCCGCTCACCGCGCTGGTTCCCTGGCTCGTCCCCCGCTGGCGCCAGGCACTGCAACGACACGATCTGCGAATCGCGCTATTGCTGTCGTGGATCGCCATGGTCATTGTTTTCTTCAGCATGAGCACGGGAAAGCGCGGGGTTTATGTCCTGCCAGCGCTACCCGCACTGGCATTGGCCTGCGCTCCGTACGCCCTCGATGCCTTGAGGCGTTTCTCGGTACAGCGACTCCTGTTTGGCGTGGCCGCGATCATCGCGGCAGCATGCAGCGTGGCACTTGGCTATTTGTGGCTGTTGCCGGACAAGCGCGCGGACGTCATCGAAGAATACGCCATCGACCCGATCGCACCGCTCATCGTGTTGAGTGCATTCACGATCCTCGTGTGTGCATTCGCCCAGCCGCGGCGTGGGTTGCCGGCATACATCGGCGTGTTCACCACCGTCCTGCTGGTGACCGGCTTCTGGCTGAATCCAGCGATGAACAGCTCCCGGTCGGGCCAGGATTTCGTGCGCCGGGTGGTGCAGACGGCAGACCCCGGGCGCGAACTCGGCATCGTGTCCTTCAAAGAGCAATACCTGCTCAACATGGAACGCACGATCGTGCACTTCGGTCATGCCCGTTGGCGCGAGCGGGACCAGGAGATATTCGATGCCGCGCAGTGGTTGAGTTCCGGCAATCTGCGGCAACTCGTCGTGAGCGACCCTGCGCGAACCCTGTGCTTCCCCAAGTCGCAGGCACGCACGCTGGGAATCGCCAACCGCACGCAATGGTGGCTGGTAGAAGGTGATGCCGAACCCTCCTGCGTCGCGCAGGGCAACACCGGGACTGTCCATACATACGTTCCTCGCGCAGGAGCCGTGTCAGCCATGACTCGGTGAGGCGACCGGACAATCGGCGGCGCGCCGCTCGTTTGCCACATGTGCGATTGATTTCCGGGACCCATGACGTCCAACATTGTCCTTGTGTTGGCGGAGAACGCTGGTGAATACCCCGGTGGCCTATGTCTTCGACGTGGTTGTCACGCCCTGGAAGCTGATCGGATATCTCGGCGTCCTGCTGTTTGCGGGGCGCTGGGTCGTTCAGGTCCTGGCGACTCGCAGGTACGGCAGGCCCGTCATCCCTGGCCTGTTCTGGACGATGAGCGTCGTCGGCAGCCTGCTGCTGCTCTCCTACTTCATCTGGGGAAAGAACGATTCCGTCGGCGTGCTCTCGAACCTGTTCCCGATGACCGTCGCCATTTACAACCTTGTAATGCATCGACGGGCTTCAGCAGGAACGGACGAAAGTCGTCGACAGCCGCCCGCTTCAGACAGCGGAGAAGGGGCGGAGAAGCAGCCTGGACGACAGCCAGCGACGTCACGCCATTGCGTTTGAGGAATCTCTGATTTACCTCTGTTCGTCATTCCCGCGCAGGCGGTGACCGAAGGAAATCCCGCGGGGGAATCCATCCAGATCAGCAAGATGGGCCCCCGCCTTCGCGGGGGTGACGGAGTAAATCAGACCTTCCCTAGCCGCAGACACGCGATCTGTCTCGTGTGTGGCGATCGTCCAGTCCGACACCGCAGATCCCGCGCTCGAATCCAGCACTGACAGCTGGCTGCCGCTGGTTCCCTCCATCGGCGTGCTCTGGCGCTACGGACGCACCGACAGGTGATTGCTTGGAGATGAAATCGTCATGACAACCTCAGGACCCTGGGTCTATTGGTCGGTACTGTCCGCCATATTCGCTGCCCTCACGGCAATCTTTGCCAAGGTCGGCATCGCGGGCGTGAATTCGGACATGGCGACGCTCATTCGCGCCATCATCATCGTGATGGTGCTCGCCGGCTTCGTGCGACTGACAGGCCAGTGGTCGGACCCCTTCGCCCTGACGACAAGGACATGGGCCTTCCTCGCTCTTTCGGCGCTCGCCGCAGGAGCGTCGTGGGTGTGCTATTTCCGCGCGTTGCAACTTGGCGAGGCATCGAAGGTCGCGCCGATCGACAAACTCAGTATCGTTCTGGTCGCTGTGTTCGCCGCGACCTTCCTCGGCGAACGACCGACGACTCGCGACTGGGCGGGTATTGCACTTGTCTGTGCAGGCGCAGTGATGCTGGCAGTGAAACGTTGACCCACAGGGCGGGGCGCGGAGCATCCTCTGACTAACCGCCAACCGCTTCTTTCTTACCAGCAGCAGCATCGATCTGCTTCGCATAGCGACTCGGGGGTTGCCCGACATGTCGGCTGAACGCCGTACTGAAGGCGCTTGCCGAGCCGTAACCTACGCGTTCGGCAACTTCCTCAATCCCAAATTCCTGCCGACGCAGCAGTCCCTTGGCCAGTGCCATGCGCCATGCGAGGAGATACTCCATTGGCGCCATGCCCACGGCCCCGGTGAAACGGTCGAAGAAGGCTGAACGCGACAGTGCGGTCTTCCTGGCGAGTTCGACTACCGTCCATGGGCGCGATGGTGCGCTATGCATTTGCCGGATCGCCAGAGCGACGCGGGGATCAGCCAGCCCACGCAACAATCCGGGTGGCGCGCTGTCACCGGGCGTCGCGCGCAGAGCCTCGACAAGCAGGACTTCGACGAGGCGTGTGAGCACAAGCTCCCGGCCGGAACGCCGCTCCCGCGATTCGTCGCTGATGAGTTGCACCAGCACGCAGAGCCGCTCCATGCCGCGTACGTGTACGAGCGCAGGCAGCAGCGATACGAGCAGTTCGGCGTCGGGCGAGTCGTAGACGAAGTAGCCGCCGAGCTGGCGCACGTCGGGCGCACCCCCGCGCCGGCCGTACCGTACCTCGCCGGTCCGCCCGGCCGCGGCCTTCGGATCCATGGGAACGGGCGTCACCGGCTCGAATCCGGTCATGGTGAAGCCTGGCGTCGCGGGCAGTAACACGAAATCGCCCGCTTCCAGCGTGAGGGGCTTCTGGCCATCGACGGCAAGAAGACAACGGCCTTCCATCACCACACAGAAGCTTGGCTGACCGAAAGGCGTGTAGCGCACGCCCCAGCGGCCGGCACCACTGATGGCCTTGGCGAACACCGCGCTCGGGCGCAGCAGCGCGATGACTTCGGAAAGCGGATCGGGCATCGCCGGACTTCTGATAACGTATTTTGGACTTTTCATTGTAGTTAGTCCTGCAAGCGGCGGCTACCGTAGCTCCCGTCTCAACCACCGACCAGGAGCATCTCCATGAAAACCGTCCTCATTACCGGCTGTTCGTCGGGCTACGGCCTCGAGACCGCACGTCATTTCCACGAGCAGGGCTGGAACGTCGTCGCCACCATGCGCACGCCGCGTCGCGATGTCCTGCCCGTATCGGACCGCCTGCGGGTCATCGCACTCGATGTGACCAAGTCCGACAGCATCACTACGGCACTGCAGACCAGCGGGCCGATCGATGTGCTCGTCAACAATGCGGGCATCGGGTTGCTCGGCGCGTTCGAGGCCACGCCGATGACCACCGCGCGCGAGGTGTTCGAGACCAACACGTTTGGCGTGATGGCGATGACGCAGGCGGTGCTGCCGCAGTTCCGCGCGCGCCGCGACGGGCTGGTCATCAACGTCACTTCCAGCGTAACGCTCGCGCCGATGCCGCTGGTCGCGGTCTATGCCGCCAGCAAGACGGCGATCGAAGGGT
>CAZBKC010000248.1:0-5442 GCA_964492345.1 uncultured Steroidobacter sp.
TTCAATCAAGCACTTACTCCCTTGATACCCCTCGAATCCGCCAAGACCGGTTAGCGGTTGGCGGTTGGTCAGAGGATGTTCCGCGCCCTTTCATGCCTTGCGGGTCACGCGAAGCGGCCGACCCCGAGGGATGAAAGCGCGCGCTCCGACTATCCGCTAACCGCTAACCGCCAACCGCTTCTTTCTTGCTAGGTCGGGGAATCGAGTCGCAACGCCGCGGTCACCAGGCGGCGTCCGATACGCTCCCGGAGCGTTGCGGGCGTTGCCAGCGCCATGCGTTCGAGACAGGGCCGGAACTCAGGAAGGGTCGGCGACGCCAGCATGGCCACCGCGACACGCAGGCGCCCCGCCCAGCTTGCGGCCCGTCCCGACAGGCCCTTGAGCGCCTTGATCAGGATCAGTTCTTCCGCGGTGAAATCCGTCCCGAAGGGCAGCGGCGCAAACAGACCCGCCTCGCGCCAGCGCGCGAAGCGCGCCGCGAGGATCTCCGGGCGGTTGTCGCGCGCCTGTTCCGGAACCCGATAGTCTGCAGTCAGCTTGCCGGCACGGCGTGCCGCAGCAACGAAGACGTCCTGGAATCTCGCGTCCATGACACCCGCCAGCGCCTGTACGACTTCCTCGTCCGTCTTGCCGCGCAGGTCGGCAATGCCGTATTCGGTGACGACGATGTCGCGCAGATGTCGCGGGATCGTCGTATGACCGTAGCTCCAGATGATGTTGGACGACATCGTGCCTTTCGCTTCCCGCACGGAGCGCAGGCACAGGATCGAGCGGGCCTCGGCCAGTACGTGCGCCATGGCGACGAAGTTGTACTGACCGCCCACACCGCTGACGACGCGTCCGTCTTCGAGCGCATCGGAAACGGCGGCGCCCAGTCCCGTCACCATCATGGTCGTGTTGACGAAGCGGGCATGCCGACGCTGGGCCGTCTTCAGTTCCCATTCGTGACCGTAGAGTTCGTTGACGAAGCTGATGCCGCGCATGGCGAACTGGCGACGCTGATCGGCCGACAGATCGCGCAGTGCGGCGTAGAAGGCGCGGGGCCCGAAAAAGAATCCGGCGTCGACCAGCACGCCGTTGCGCAGACGTTCGCCGAGGCACTGCCGGGCAATGCTCTCGCGATGCGCGGGGTCGTCGAACCCGGCAGGCACCAGCGCGCCATCGGGAGCGATCAGCATGCCGCGTTCGTACTGCACATCGTCGCGGAACACACCGACTTCGCGCAGCTCGTTGAAATCCACATACGACATGCGGTTCATGCCGGACGCGCTCAACGCGTCGAGCGTGCGTCGACTGACGGTTTCGTCGATGTGTCCGTCATCGAGCAGCCGCTGGATGCGCGCGCTCGGATACACGCGACGCTTCAGGATCCCGTTGCGGTACAGATCGAGAAAGCCGTCGACCAGCATTTCCGAGCACCCGTACAGGCCGCGCTCGAACGGCGCTGTGCCGCCCTCCGTTTCGATCAGGCGTCGATGCCGCTCCAGGATGCCCGTGCTTTCCAGCACCTCGCGATACATGGCGGGCTGCCGATGGCGCAGCTGGGCGGCATAGACGATGGCGTCACCCAGCTCGCCGATACCAAGCTGCAACGTACCGCCATCGCGCAGCAACGTGCTCACATGCATCGCAATCGCATGCTCGATGAGCCCGATGGGCAGGTTGGGTGGACAGAACAGCGGAAAATCCCCCGGCGTCTCCTCGACCAGGAAATCGAATGTGTCCGACGCGACCAGCGCATCGCCGTAGGTGAACGGCAGTTCGCGATGAATCTGCCCGATGAGGGCAAACGGTTGACCGCCCGCGCGCATCGACGCGATCTGCGGCAGCAGGTCCGCGGTCAGGTCCGGATTCGAACCCAGGCTGAGCACGCCCGCCGGCATTTCCCCTGCGGGCGGCGCGGCAACGACCTGCGCCACGACATTCATTCCCCGTCGCAGGGCATCGCGCGCCACGTGCGTGTAATTGGCACTCAGATAGTGCCGCTGCAGGTGTTCGTTGCTCAGCCAGGCGCCGGGCTCGAGGTAGAACTCGATGACTTCGATATTGGGCGGCAGGCGCTTCGCTTCGATCAGCCGTACGTATTCGAGTTCGGGATAGTTGCCGAAGATTCGCTGCGCGAGCGGTTGCAGCAGGCGGCGTTCGAGATCGCTGTGTCCGCGCGGGACGCGCAGCGACAGTGCGGTGACGATCGTGAGATGGATGCCCGGATCGCTGACGGCGCGTCGCACGAAGGCATTGACGAGCGGATTGGGCTTGCCGATGGCGACGGGCAGTCCCATGACGATCTTCCTGCCGACCCGGCTCAGCGTCGCTTCGACACAGTCGTCGGGCTGCGTGAACCGCACGGGATTCATGGGCACGGCGCCCCGGACGTCTGGCGGGCTTTCATTCTTCTGCGGGGAGCATCACTGCTTCAACAACAAGACGAAACGGATCTGCACTTCGTCCGCAACCGTCTCCGTGTCCCTCCATTCTCCCTGTCCCACGCCGAAGTCGAGACGCCTGAGCGTCGCCTGACCCTTGAGCCACGCGCTGCCGTCCTTCGTCTCGAACGTGAACTCGATGGGCACCGGCTTCGTCACGTTACGCAACGTGAGCTGGCCAGTCGCTGCGTATTTTCCCGCGCCCTTGTCGGTAAATTTCTCCGCCACATAGCGCGCCGTCGGCCACTGCTTCGAGGCGAACAGACCCGGGCCGCGGACGATGTCATCGCGCTCGCCATCCTGCGTGTTCACGGAGGCCGTGTCGATCGTGACATCGAAGCGGCTCGCGCCCAGCTCCCCGGGATCGAAACGGATGTCTGCCGAAAATCGGTCGAATGTTCCCTGAAACTGTGCACCGGCCTGCGTGCCGACGAAGGTCAGCGTGCTTTGTTTCGGTTGCATCGTCCATTGAGCGGCGGCAAACGCCAGACCGAGAACGAGCGTGAGAGCCAATGAGAGCAGTTGCAGGCGTCGCATGGTCAGGGTCCGTGAGAAGGAATTCAGGACCGATCCGCCCTGAGGCGGACCGGCAGCATGCGGCGCAGGACATTGTCGCGGTCGAAGAAATGATGCTTCAGTGCCGCCGCCGCGTGCACGATCGCAATCGCCGCCAGCGTGCCGGCGCAGATTTCGTGCATCTCATGCAGCAGGTCATATCTGGCGCGATCCGGCTGGATCAGGTCCGGCAGCGTGAACAGGCCGAACCAGCTCACGGGGAAATTGCGCGCGGACGACATCGTCCAGCCGAGCACTGGCGTGAGGAGAATCAGTGCGTAGAGGGCACCGTGTGAAACATGCGCAGCCAGAGACTGCCAGCGTGGAGTCTGCGCCGGCAGAATGGGCACCGGATTGACCAGCCGCCAGAGCAATCGCAGGATCGCGAGCGCGAAGATCGTCATGCCGACGGACTTGTGCTGGGCCAGCACTGCGATCTTGGCCGGACCGAGCGCAAGCGCGTCGGCTTTGCTTGCCAGCACGAACTGCATGATGATCAGCACGACGATCGACCAGTGCAGAAGCTGCGCGACGACGCCGTAACGTTCAGTGCTGTTCCTGATCTGCATGATGCGCAACCCGTTCCGGAGACGTGCCTGCCGGAGTGTACGGCATTGTGCTGGAACGACCAGACGGAGCCATCCCTATGTCGACCGGATCTGTCGCGCGCGCACTGATGCTTGTGGCGACCGCGGGATTCCTCACCGCCTGTCCGAAGCCCGTTCGTCCGCCGCCCGCCCCGGTACCCTCGGCGCCGACAGCGCCGGCAGTGCGCGATGCGACGGTCTACGAAGTGAACCCGCAGGATTCCACGCTGCACATACTTGTCTATCGGGGCGGCGCACTCGCACGGCTCGGCCACAATCACGTGATGAGCGTGCGCGGGCTGCAGGGTCGGATCTGGACGCATGCCACACCCGCGAAGTCGGGATTCGACGTGTCCTTTGCCGTTGCGCAGATGGTTGTCGATGATCCGGCGGCACGCCGTGCGGCCGGCAGTGATTTTCCGCCCGATGTCCCGGAAGCCGACCGCGAAGGGACGCGCAGAAACATGCTGCGAGCCGAAGTACTCGATGCCGGGCGCTATCCGACGATCGCGCTCAAGTCGGTGACTGTCGCCGGCTCGCTTCAGAACCCGCAAATCACCGCGCGCGTCACCATCCGCAATGTCAGTCGCGACGTCGAGCTGCGGTCGTCGGTTCGGATCGATGCCGATCGCCTCACGGCCAGCGGCGAACTCGATCTGCTGCAGTCGGACTTCGGCATCAAACCTTTCGCCGCGGCGCTCGGCGCATTGACCGTGCAGGATCGTCTGCACATGAAGTTCAATGTGGTCGCGAAGAGGAGCGCGCTTTGATCAGGAATCGGTGGGACGCAACTTGCGAATGAGTCCCGAAAGCCTTGACGGACACAGGGTACTCGGCAACTTCGATTGGATCTGGCCTTTTTCTCCGGCCCCTTCCCCCGGTCGCCGGGGGAAGGTTGGGATGGGGGCGTGCACGCGTGAAGCAACAGCACTTCGTGCTGCCCCCTCCCTGCCCTCTGCTGCACATGGA
The DNA here is from genome assembly GCA_964492345.1 of uncultured Steroidobacter sp. GTDB lineage: Bacteria > Pseudomonadota > Gammaproteobacteria > Steroidobacterales > Steroidobacteraceae > Steroidobacter. Next base: position 4,538 of record CAZBKC010000248.1, read on the forward strand.
TGCGCAGGAGTGCCCCCCGCAAGTGGAGGAGGGAAGAAGCGGTTTCGCAGGCTCAGGCATCAAGGTCCGCGCCAGGCCATCCCGTCCGGACTCTTGCCGGTACCGATCGTGCGACTGACCTTGAGCGAAGTCAGATCGACCACCGCGATGTGATTCGCGCCCGAGACGGCGACGTACGCTTCCTTGCCGTCCGGTGCAATGAGGATGCCGGTCGGCGCGAGTCCCAGCGGCAGTCGTGCGCGCGGCGTGCGGCTGGCGACATCGATGACGATGAGTTCGCCGGCGCTCAGATCTGAGATCAGGACAAGCGTACCGTCGCGCGTGAACTTGAGCCGGTTCGAGCGCTTCGTGCCGGCATCGAAGATGTGAACGACCTTCGCGTTCGCCACGTCGATCACGGAGACGCTGCCGTCACGCGAATGCGCCGTCCAGAACTGCTTGCCGTCGGGCGACTCGTCGAGTCCTTCGGGACCCGCGCCGACCGGCACCAGTGTCTGCTGCCACTCGCCCTGCGCATCGCGCGCAATGATGCTGAGGCTGTTCGATCCCATGTTGCTCGCGAACAGTTTCGTGCCGTCGCGCGAGGCCAGCACCATGTGGGTTCCGTCCTGGCCGGTATCGAACTGCCAGTCGACGCGTTGCGATGCCGGATCGAAACGCGCGATACGCTTGCTCGCCTCCGAGGTGAGATACACATGACCCGCGGAGAAGGACAGGCCATGCGGACGACGCAGTTCGCCGAGATCGACGCGCTTGAGCTCGGTACGCGCCGCCACATCGATCACCGACAGCGTGTTACCGGCGACGCTGGCGCCGTAGTTGCTGACGAAGGCGAGCTTGCCGTCATCCGACAGCTCGATCTCATGCGGCCCCTCGCCCGTCGCGATCGTTTTCGACGTGACGCC
>CAZBKC010000249.1:0-226 GCA_964492345.1 uncultured Steroidobacter sp.
CAGAGAACACAGAGGTCCGAAAGAAGAATCCGTTCTAACTCTGTGATCTCTGTGCTCTCTGTGTGAAATCTTCTTCTTCCGGTTTTCCGATCTCCGTGGTCCTCCGTGATCTCCGTGTGAACCTTCTTTACTTCAGTCAGTTATGAATCCATATCACCTGGCACTGTTCCTGACGCGCTGCGGCGAGTAAATTCCAGCCTCCCCTGAGGCCCGAGCTTCGTCACCG
>CAZBKC010000249.1:236-5433 GCA_964492345.1 uncultured Steroidobacter sp.
ACCGGTTTGTTACCACCATGATCTACGACAGCATTCTCGGCACCATCGGCCGCACGCCCACCGTCCGCATCAACCGGCTCGCGCCTGCGAACGTGACACTGTATGTGAAGTGTGAATTCTTCAATCCGCTGTCGTCGGTGAAGGATCGTCTGGCGATTGCGATCATCGAGGACGCCGAACGGCGCGGTGCGCTGAAGTCAGGCCAGACGGTGGTCGAGGCGACGTCGGGCAACACCGGCATCGCGCTCGCCATGGTGTGCGCGGCGAAGGGCTATCCGTTCGTTGCCGTGATGGCCGAAACGTTCTCGGTCGAACGTCGCAGGATCATGCGCATGCTGGGTGCCAAGGTCATCCTCACGCCTGCGGCGGAGCGCGGCAGCGGCATGGTGCGAAAGGCTGCCGAACTTGCCGAGAAACATGGGTGGTTCCTGGCGCAGCAGTTCGACAACCCGGCCAATCCCGAATATCACCGCAACACCACGGGGCCGGAAATCCTCAGCGATTTCGTCGGCAAGCGGCTGGATTTCTGGGTCACGGGCTGGGGCACCGGCGGCACGCTCACCGGCGCGGGCGAGATGATCAAGAAGGCACGTCCGGCGACCCGCGTGATCGTTGCCGAACCGGCGAGCGCATCTCTGCTGACTGGTGCGGAGTTCAAGCCGCACAAGATCCAGGGTTGGACGCCCGACTTCGTGCCCCAGGTCCTCAATCGTGAAGTGGCCGATGAGATCCTGCCCGTGACGGACGAGGAGGCCATCCAGGCGTCGCGCAATCTCGCGGCGAAGGAAGGCATCTTCTGCGGCATTTCTTCGGGTGGCACGTTCGCAGCGGCGCTCAAGATCGCGCAGCGCGCTCCGAACGATTCGGTGATTCTCGCGATGCTGCCGGATACCGGCGAGCGTTATCTCAGCACGGCGCTGTTCGAAGGCATTCCGGACGCATCGGACGCCGAGTCGTAAGAGGCGACTGGCAACTGGCTGCTGGCGACTGGGCTTCTTGCTGCATTCTGGCCAGTCGCCAGCAGCCAGTCGCCTTCTTGTCCCCGCGCTTCACGATTAAGCGTTTGCCTGATCCGAAGTCCTCGACTGCACCGATATCCTTGAATTTACGATTCTTTACAACTGCACGGGCAATGCTCACGACGGTTTCCGAACTCGTCGTGCTCACCTCGGGTCAGAGTTCCGGCCTGCTGAAACTTTCTCCACTGAAGTTTCCTCAACGTCGGTCATAGTCACGCGGTACCTGCCATTCCGGCGGGTCCGGATCTTGCTTGTCCAGTCACGGTCTACACGGTCTTCTCATTTTCATGGATTCAGGTGTGCGCAACATAGTCGTTGGGGCGGCATTGCTCGTCGCGGTCGCGGGTATCGGCTGGTACGCGAAATCGACTGGCGACCCGCAAGCCGGTGCAAAACCCGCAGTGCCGAATGCCGCTCGCCCCGTCAATGTGCTGGTGACAACGGTCAGTTACGAGCCGTTCGCCCAGGACATGGAGGCCATCGGTACGGCGCGCGCCAACGAAGCGGTCGATGTTACCGCCAAGGTGTCCAATCGCGTCACGGCCATCGCTTTCCGCGAAGGTCAGCAGGTCAAGGCGGGCGACGTGCTGGTCGAGTTCGACAGCGAACAGGCTCGCGCCAATCTTGCCGAGGCGGAGGCGGCATTGCGCGACAGCCGCAGCCAGTTCAATCGCAGCCGCGAACTGTTCGCGACCCGGGCGTTGTCGGAATCGCAGCTCGATCAGTTGCAGGCCACGCTGAGCATGAACGAGGCGCGCGTCGCGGGAGCGCGCTCGCAGCTCAACGACACGATCATCCGCGCGCCCTTCGCCGGGCGCGTGGGCTTGCGCAATGTCAGCGTCGGCAGTTTCGTCAGTCCGACCGCGGTCATCACGACGCTCGACGATACGAGCGTCATCAAGCTCGACTTCTCGGTGCCCGAAGTGTTTCTGTCGCAGATCAAGGAAGGACTCGAGATCAGCAGCCGCACCACGGCGTATGCGAACGAGACGTTCAAGGGAAAGGTGTCGGGCATCGACAACCGGCTCGATCCCGTGAGCCGCGCGGTCCTGGTGCGCGCCCGCATCGACAATCGCGATGGCCGGCTCAAGCCGGGCATGCTGATGACCGTGAGCCTGATGCGCGCCGAGGTGCCGGCGCTGCTGATTCCCGAGCAGGCGCTCGTGCCCGAAGGCAATGCGACATATGTGTTCGCCGTTCGCGATGGCAAGGCCGTGCGCACGCAGGTGCATACTGGCCGCCGCCGCCCGGGCGAAGTGGAGATTGTCGAGGGTCTCGGCGATGGCGATGTGGTGATCGTCGAAGGCACGCAGAAAGTGCGTGATGGCGCGCCCGTGAATCCGGTCGTCGATGCGGCTGTGCAGGGTGCGGCGCTCGGGCCCGCGCTGCGCCGGGAGCGCGCATGATCCTTTCGGAGCTGTCGGTCCGGCGGCCCGTTTTTGCAATGGTCGTGAGTCTCATGCTCACGATCGTCGGGTTGATGGCGGCGAACCGTCTGCCGGTGCGCGAGTATCCGGACATCAGCGCGCCCATCGTGAGCGTCGACACCCGCTATCGCGGTGCCACGGCGGAAGTCGTCGAGTCGAAGATCACGCAGATCATCGAATCGCAGGTCGCGGGCCTCGAAGGCGTCGAGAAGATCACATCCTCCAGTTCGGAAGAGCGGTCCCGTATCACCATCGAGTTCGGTCTGGGCCGCGACATCGAATCGGCGGCGAACGATGTGCGCGACCGGGTCTCGCGCGTGCAACGCTCGCTGCCCGATGAGGCCGATCCGCCCCAGATCACCAAGGTCGATGCGAACTCCGATCCGGTCATGCACATCGACGTGTCGAGCGACCACCGCTCGGTGCTGGAACTCAACGACTACGCCGACCGTTATCTGCTGGACCGCTTTTCGATCGTCGATGGCGTCGCCATCGCCCGCATCAACGGCGAGCGCCGCTATGCGATGCGCATCTGGCTGAACCGGCAGGCGCTCGCGGGGCGCGCGCTCACGGTCCAGGACGTCGAAAACGCGCTGCGTCGCGAGAATCTGCAGCTGCCCGCCGGACGCATCGAATCGCGCGAGCGCGAGTTCTCGCTGCGCACCGACACCGGCTTCCGCACCGAAGAAGACTTCCGCCAGCTCGTGATCGGCCGCGGCGTCGACGGTTCGTTCGTGAGGCTCGGCGAGGTCGCGGAAGTGAAACGCGATGCCGAGGATATGCGCACGCTTTCGCGTTCGGACGGCGTCACCGGCATCAGCTTCGCCATCGTGCCGACGTCCACTGCCAACATACTCGATGTCACGCGTGGCGTGCAGGAAGAGATGGCGCGCATTCGCGCGACGCTGCCCGACGACATCAGGATGGAAGTCAACGTCGACAACTCGCTGTTCGTGCATGCGTCGATCAACGAAGTGATTCACGCGCTGGTGGTGGCGCTGATCCTCGTGCTGGTCGTGATCTATGCATTCCTGGGCACGCTGCGCGCGACACTGATTCCCGCGATCACCATCCCGGTTTCGATCATCGCCGCCGCCATCGTCATGGTGGTGGCGGGTTTTTCGATCAACGTGCTCACGCTGCTGGGTGCGGTGCTCGCCATCGGCCTGGTAGTCGACGATGCGATCGTCGTGCTGGAAAACATCATGCGACGCATCGAGGAGGGCGAGCCGGCATTGCTCGCGGCGGTCGACGGCAGCCGCGAGATCGGGTTCGCCGTCATCGCCACCACCCTGGTGCTGATCGCCGTGTTCCTGCCGATTTCCTACCTCCCCGGCAACCTGGGCCGGCTCTTTGGCGAATTCGGCATCACCATTGCGGCGGCGGTCGCGTTCTCGGCACTGATCTCGCTGACGCTCGTGCCGATGATGACGTCGAAGTTTTTCGCCAACGGTGCCGTGCGCAGCCGCACGACGCTGGTAGTCGAGCGTTTTTTCCACTGGCTGTCGGCGCAGTACGAGCAGTCGCTGCGTTCCACGATCACCCGGCCCGCCATCGGCCTGGGAATGGCCGTGGGTGCGGTCGTCCTGGGCGTGACGCTCTACAGACTCCTGCCGACCGAATACGCACCGCAGGAAGATCGCGCCAATATCCAGATCGTCATCACGGCTCCCGAGGGAGCCAGCCTCGCCTATCTCGATCGCTATCTGAAACAGGTCGAAGCCGTGGCGTCGGAGGAGGTGACCAGCGGCAACGCGCGTCGAGTGCTGACGCGGTCGGGCAACTGGGGCGGCGGCGGCGACGTGAATGTCGGGCGCGTGATTCTGCCGCTGGCGCCATGGGAAGAGCGCGAGGAGTCCGCTACCCAGATCGTGCAGCGGCTGCGCGCGAAAGTGGCGGACTTCCCTGGTGCCCGTGTGATCGTCCTGCAGCCGGGCGGTCTCGGTGTGCGCGGCCCCGGAACGCCGGTGCGACTGGTGCTGGGCGGTTCGAATTACGAAGAACTGGCGAAGTGGCGCGACATCGTGCTGGCTCGCGCCGCGGAAAATCCTGGCCTCGTGAACCTGGATTCGGACTACTACGAGCGCAAGCCGCAGCTCGACGTGGCCATCGATCGCGATCGAGCCGCCGACCTGGGCGTCTCGCTCGAAGCCGTCGGGCGTTCGCTGGAAACCATGATGGGATCGCGCATCGTCACGACCTATCTGGAACGCGGCGAGGAATATCGCGTGATCCTGCAGGCCCGCGACAGTGACCGCGCGACACCGAACGACCTGGAGAACATCTATGTCCGCTCGCTGACGACGGGCGCGGTGATTCCGCTGTCCAACCTGGTCAGACTGACCGAAACGGCCGGGCCGATCGACTACAAGCGCTTCGATCGCCTGCGCGCGGTGACGGTTTCCGCGAACCTGGCACAGGGCTATTCGCTCGGCGAGGCCGTGGCGTACATGGAAAAGATCGTCCGCGAAGATCTGCCGCCGGAAGCGCAGGTCAACTGGGACGGCGAATCGCGCGAGTTCCGGCGGTCGGGCTCAGCCCTCTACGTGACGTTCCTGCTGTCGCTGACCATCGTATTCCTCGTGCTGGCGGCGCAGTTCGAGAGCTTCCGCCATCCGCTGATCATCATGGTGACGGTGCCGCTGGCGGTGACCGGCGCGCTGCTCGGACTGTGGGTTCAGAACGGCACGATCAACGTGTTCAGCCAGATCGGCTGCATCATGCTGATCGGCCTCGCCGCCAAGAACGGCA
>CAZBKC010000250.1:0-5425 GCA_964492345.1 uncultured Steroidobacter sp.
CTGCATCGACATCCAAGGGCAGCATCACCCAGAACGCGGTCTCGATGGATCAGCAGCAGCTGGCTCCCACGCGATCGTCCGCCTTCATGTCGACCACCAGCGACGCCTACGGCACCACCATCCAGGGGAGCGGTCCCGATGCCGGCGTCTTCCGCTACCAGGCCAACCTGAGTCGGCTGGCCAGCACCTTCACCTTCACCGAACGCCAGGCGAACGCCCTGGGCGAAAGCGCACGCGAAGCTGAGACGCTGGCGCGCACCGAGCGCGAGGCCATGCAGCGCAGCCAGGCGACCGCGCTGACCCGAGCACTCGGTATCCAGGACAGCTACGAACGCTCAAAGCAAAGATCAGGCGCCGCCAGCACGTCCGACGGTGGCTCGACCAGCACGCAGTTCCAGACCCTCAACTCGGTCGCTCGCGACGTGAATCGGCGGCTGGGCCTGAGCGATGACTCGACAGTCGGCAAGAGCGTCGCGGCATCGGCGTCCGTTGGGGCCAGCATTCCGCTCACCCAGATCGGCGCCCAGGCGAGAGCGGAAGGCCGGCAGATCGACCAACAGACCCTGCAAAGCGCCTACGACTTCGCCCGCAAGGCGGCCGAGAGCGCGCAGCTCACGGAAGCGAGCGCGCTGATCAAGGAATTCCGGTCCTCCGATGCCTACCAATGGGCGCGCGGTAACCGCACGACATCCACTGCCGGCTACGACTCGTCGTCACGTGAAGCCAGCGAACGGCAATCGTCCAGTGACAGCGCCTACGGCCAGGCACGGGAACTCGCCCGCACTGCGCAGTTCATGCGCGAGTGGAGCAGCGGGACCCAGACCGACTTCACCAACTACGCGGCGCGGCGTCTCGCCGAGCGCGGGCTTCTGCGCGAGGAAGACCCGATCAAGCTGCAGCGCGCGGTGACCGAGATCGCCTACTCCTACGCGCGCGGCGGAAACTCGGCAACGGGCTACGTCCCCAGCGAGAGTCCGCTCAGCCCGTCGCGGCCGCTACCGGAAGCCATGGGCTGGCCCGTTTCAACGCTGAGGGAGCAGTACGACGCCAACCGGCGCCCGGCGGACGGCACTGCACTCGGCCATCAGACCTCTGCAAATGAATCCGAGATCCGCGCTCGCCAAACTCGGCACCACGCCGTACCCGGCCAAGTGGTGGGCAACGACCTAGCCGGTCGCGTCGGTGACAGCGAAGCCGAGACGAAGGCCAGGATCGACAAGGGTCGCACGCAAGTCTCGCAGGACGCCGGAACTCTCAGCGAGAACTACAAGGCCTCGGTGCGCATCGGCAAGATCAGTTCCAATCACGGCGGGAACCGAGCGGTCTGGGACACGGTGGGCGCCAACGCGAGCGAGCCCAACCTCGGAAGTCCGCCCAAGGTCGAGCCAATCGGCGAATGGCACTTCGACAAAGACGGCGTGCCGGTCGCCGGTCCCGAGCCCAGAGCGGCCGCTCCGACGCCGAGATCTGGAACCGCCGAACCGACCGACCCCGAGAAGAAAGATCGAGGCGGCGAGACCGGCAAACGCTGAGCTACTCGTCGACCCGCGTCTTGCCCGCGCCGATCTCAAGGCTGCCGAGACCGTTCCGCGTCATCCGGCCGGGGGCATCGTCCCAGACTTCCGCTGCCGACGGGCCCAGCGTCCGTTCGCAATCTTCGGGACGATGTGCCGTCGCGCCGTCTTCAACCGGGACGCCGACTTGAATAGCCGCCCGGATTTGCGTCGCGACACTCGCCATGAAGCTCGACAGTTTGCTGACTCCGGACATCGGCTGACCTTTGCGACTGCTTGAGATCACGATGTTCATCCTACGCCGACAGTCGAGGGCGCAGAAATGTCTGCAGAGACCACCGGCTGATCGAGCATGAACGGATAGAGCACTGCCGATCATTTGAGCGTGGAGGGGTCATGGCCCGGCCCTGGTAGCCCAATGCCGCCTCGACGAACTCACTGACCGTTGGAGCATACGTTCAGCTTGCGTGCAGCTGGTAGATCTGGGCCGGCCGGTTGGCGCCGGTCCTCATCGCCCCCTCCACAGGCTCGACGAGTTGCCGGTCCGCAAGCCTTCGGCGGAAGGAGGACTTGTCCAAGCGTCGGCCCAGCAGCTGCTCGCAGCACGACTGCAGTTCCCCGAGGGTGAACTGCTCGGGTAGGAACCCGACGGGCAGGTCCAGCCGCTCGACCTCGGCGCGCGTGCTCTCGACCGCCCGGGACACCAGCGTCGAGTGGTCGAACGCCAAGCTCCTGTCGGCAATCGCGTCGTCGACGCGCCGCCAGGCGAGGGCTTCGATGCGCTTGCCAGCCAAGGGGTTGACGGTCTCGGCCGGCACCAGTGCGCGATACACAACGCTGAGCGCCCAAGGCGCCCGCGGATCGCGGGTCGGGCCGCCGGCGGCGCAGAGCTGCCGAAGGAACGGCAGGTCCAGCCCAAGACGCTCGCGCATGACGCGCCTGGCCGCCGCATCCAATGACGCATCCAAGTCGATGCGGAGCACGCCCCCGGGCAGCGCCCACTTGCCGGCGTACGGCGCTTGCGCGCGGCGGGCCAGCAGAGCCTGCAGTTCGCCGTCGACGAGGCTCATCACCGCGATCTCCAGCCGCGTGAAGGGCATCAGGTAACGCTTCGGGTCCGGGTTGGGCAATTCGGTCTTCACAGAGGGCGTTAGTTGCACGATGCAACGAAGTGTAGGATACTCTCTTCGTGGCATGTTGCCACGAAGTGGCAAAGAGAGGCAATCGTGGGCTACGACGTCATCGGCGACATTCACGGCCAGGCCGACAAGCTCGAGGCGCTCTTGCGCAAGCTCGGGTATGTCCGCAGAGCCTCGGGCTGGGTGCCGCCCCAGGACCGGCAAGCCGTCTTCCTCGGAGACCTGATCGACCGCGGGCCGGAGCAGGTCAAGGTGGTGAACGCCGTGCGATCCATGATCGATGCGGGGTACGCCCGCTCGGTGATGGGCAACCACGAGTTCAACGCAATCGGCTACGCGACGCCGCGCCGCGACGCGTCCGGCGAATTCCTGCGGCGGCACAGTCCGAAGAACCTGTCCCAGCACGCGGACTTCCTGCGCCAGGTAGGCGAAGGTTCCGCCCTGCACCGCGAACTGGTCGGCTGGTTCAAGTCGCTGCCACCGATGCTGGACCTCGGGGACATCCGGGTCGTGCACGCCTGGTGGCACCAGCCCCACGTCGACCTGGTCGCAAGCAGAGTTCCGTCCGGCCGGGCGATGGACGAGGACTTCCTGCACGCGTCCTCCGTCAAGGGATCGCCCGAGTGGGAGGCGATGGAAGGCCTGACCAAAGGGTTGGAGATCCGCCTGCCCGATGGGCACTCGTTCGTAGACCACGGCGGCGTCGAGCGCCGCGAGGTGCGGACCAAGTGGTGGCACGAGGAGCCGCGCAGCTATCGCGACGTCGCGATCGTCGGCGACGGGCAGGAGCACCGCGTGCCCGACCACCCCCTTCCCGAGGACTACGTCGGCGCGCCGGTCGAGGGATCGCCGGTCTTCATCGGCCACTACTGGATGACCGGCAGACCGGGGCTGCAATCGCCCAAGGTCGCCTGCGTCGACTACTCGGCGGCGAAGAACGGCCCGCTGGTGGCCTACCGGTGGGACGGCGAACAGGAACTGGACTCGCGACACTTCGTCGCGGCCGGTTGAAGCACTACACGAACCAAGGAGTGCGGGATGCCCTACGTGGTGATGGTGGACGACAACTTCCACTACATGGACGAGGACGAGCGATACAAGCACGGCGAGTTCGCCGATGCCGACGTAGCGATCGAGCACTGCCGTCAGATCGTCGACGAGTACCTCGCATCGGCCTACAAACAAGGCATGTCGTCAACGGACCTCTGGGACAGCTACGTGTCTTTCGGGGAGGACCCGTTCATTCTCAGCGTGGACGTGCCCCAGGTCCGCTTCAGCGCCTGGGACTACGCGAAGAGTCGGTGCAGGGTGCTCTGCGCCGGCCAGAACGCCTCAGAAGCGCCGCCAGCCGGCGACCCGTCCGGAGGAACCGCGACATGAACGTCAGCTACTACGACGACTGGCGCGAAAGACGGTCGCAGTGCGGCAACTGCGGCTGGCAGGGGCTGGGCAGCGAACTGCAGACCGGGGAGATGTTCCGCGAGCTCATGGAGATGGAATGCCCGGGGTGCGGCCAGCGACTCCTGGTCGTCAGCTATCCGACTTTGGCGGAGTCCCGCGCGAACTGGTCGAAGTTGTCCGAGGGCGAGCGGGCGGAAGTCGAAGCGATAGAACTGTTCAACCGACGCTTCGAGTCGGCCAGCCTCAAGGCGCCGAGCCAGCTGCCGGAACTCGAGTGCGACGAACTCGTCCTCGACTGGGATTTCGCGGAGACGTGCCCCGGGACGGCGGGCGGTGGCCAGACGAGCCCCGAGACCGTGATCCGACACGGGCACATCGAGGTGTGGAGGGAGCCGGCGCTGTGGGAAGGCTACGAACGGTTCGTCGAAATTCTCGGGATGCTGCGGGAGCGCTATGGGGCTCGCCTGAAGGATCTTGTCCCGACGGCGGCCAGCGAGCTGTTCCTGTATGGCGACCGGCTTGCTTCTCCCGACCTGGTGCAGCAAGCGCGTGACGCACTGCGCCGCGCCGAGCCGCCCCGAGGGTGAGAGCAAGCGGTTGTAGACATCACCCGCGAGCTGCCGGCTCGCCGAATGGCAGAAGCGTCTGGATAGAAGGATTGCTTGGACAACATCGACTCACTGGCCAACTGCTACTTCGCCGACACGCGCTGGGGAAGAGAGCCAGATTCGCCCGGGCCCGGAGCGCTCGTCTGCGAGTGCCCGGGCCTCAGCGGGGTCTATCTTCGACCGAGCGACCTGCGATTCGAGGACTCCGGACTCGTACCGGCCTCCGCACTGCGTAGACTCTTCTGGTGGACGCGGAGCGGCCTCGACCGCAAGTACCCCGATGCCTCGCCGACGGAAGGAACCCACGACGAGGTTCTCAGCACCGAGGAGATCTTCGCGGCCATCGCCGATGGGTTCGAGGTCTGGGTGAAGGACGGACCGTTCGAGTCGCGCGACCGCGCGGACTACGCCCTCGACGTCGCATGGGAGGCGCCGGACTCGGGTGACTAAACGCGCCACGATGTGCGCCGGGGAGGCGCGAGGCGCCAGCCTCCGGCTGTGCGTGCGCTCCGCAGCCGGCGACGAGATGGCAGACTCGGCCCAACATGGCCAATACCGCGAACGAGCCGTCCGCCGACTGCCCCTTCTGCAACCTTCCGGAGACGCGGATCGTCCACGCTAACGCGCTGGCGGTCGTGGTTCGCGACGCCTACCCGGTCGCGCCCGGGCACTTGCTGGTGATCCCACGGCGGCACGCCGGGTCGTTCTTCGAGCTCCACCCCTCCGAGCAGGCGGCGATGCTGTCGCTGCTCGATCAGGCGCG
>CAZBKC010000251.1:0-4957 GCA_964492345.1 uncultured Steroidobacter sp.
AGGAAGCCATCGAGCATCTCGGCACGATTGCCAGGTCGGGTACGGCGGAGTTCCTGTCCAGGCTCAGCGGCGACCAGAAGCAGGACGCGCAGCTCATCGGGCAGTTCGGCGTCGGTTTCTATTCGTCGTTCATCGTGGCCGATCGGGTGGAGGTGTTCTCGCGCCGGGCCGGTCATCCCGCGGGCGATGGCGTGCATTGGGAGTCGCGCGCGGACGGCGATTTCACGGTCTCCAGCGTGGAGCTGCCGGAGCGCGGCACGAAGATCGTGCTGCACCTGAAGGAGGGCGAGCATGAATTCGCCGATGCGTTCCGTATCCGCTCGCTGGTGCGCAAGTACTCGGATCACATCGCGTTCCCGGTCCGCATGCGCAAGTCCGACAAGGATGCCGAGTACGAAACCGTCAATCACGCGCAGGCATTGTGGACGCGGCCGCGCACGGAGCTGAAGGACGACGATTACAAGGAGTTCTATCGCCACGTCACGCACGACTACACCGATCCGCTGGCCTGGTCGCACGGCAAGGTCGAAGGCAAGAAGGAGTACACCAGCCTGCTGTACATCCCGGCCCGCGCGCCGTTCGACCTGATGCATCGCGATGCGGCGCGCGGCGTGAAGCTCTATGTGCGCCGCGTGTTCATCATGGACGACGCCGAGCAGTTCCTGCCGTTGTACCTGCGCTTCGTGAAAGGCGTGGTCGATTCCGCCGATCTGCCGCTGAATATCTCGCGCGAAATGCTGCAGCAGGATCCGGCGATCGACACGATCCGCACCGGCCTCGCGCGCCGCACGCTCGATCTGCTGGCGAAACTGGCGAAGGACGAGCCGGAGAAATATGCCGCCTTCTGGAAGGAGTTCGGCTCGGTGCTGAAGGAAGGGCCGGCCGAGGATCATGCGAATCGCGAACGTATTGCCAAACTGCTGCGGTTCTCGTCGACGCACACGGACAGCGAGACGCAGGATGTTTCGCTCGAGGACTACATTTCCCGCATGAAGCCGGGCCAGGGCGCGATCTACTACGTGATTGCAGATACGTTCGGCGCGGCGAAATCGAGTCCGCACCTGGAAGTCCTGCGCAAGAAGGGCATCGAGGCGCTGCTGCTGTTCGATCGCGTCGACGAATGGCTGGTGGATCACCTGCACGAGTTCGACGGCAAGAAGCTGATCAACGCGGCACGTGGCGAGCTGGATCTGAGCGCGCTGCAGAGCGACGAGGAAAAGAAGTCGCAGGAATCGCTGGCGAAGGAGCACGCCGAGCTGATCGAACGCGTCAAGAAGTCGCTGGGCGACAAGGTCAGCGACGTGCGCGTGACGCATCGCCTCACCGAATCGCCGGCCTGCCTGGTGCTGGGCGAACACGATCTCGGCGCGCAGATGCGGCGTATCCTCGAAGCGGCCGGTCAGAAGGCGCCGGTCACCAGGCCTGCGCTGGAAATCAATCCGACTCATCCGTTGCTGGCGCGAATCGAGGCGACGAAGGACGACGCGGAGTTCGACGACCTGTCGCTGCTGGTGCTGGATCAGGCGACGCTGGCCGACGGCGGGCAGCTGCCCGAGCCGGCGGCATTCGTGCATCGGCTGAACCGGTTGTTGTTGTCGATGAAGTGATTGCCTGGGCCTGTAGTGACGTACAGGATTGGGTTTCGCTGTTTTCTTGTGGGTCAGGCTTTAGCCTGACACTCCGAGGCCGGCTGAAGCCCCAATGGCACTGACTCAAGCCGCAACGATTGAGATGAGATTGAATTGTGCGTCCCTTCCTCCGCGCAGCGGGGTAAGGACAGGATGGGGGCGCTTGAGACAAGCAGCGCAGTTCGCGCTGCTGCCCCTCCCCAACCCTCCCCCGCTGCGCGGAGGAGGGGATGGGCAAGGCCGCGACGACGGGTACAGCAGATTTCCTACTGTAAGTCGTGCCATTGGACTGAATTCGGGCCACAGGAAGGCATCAAGCTGTTTCAGGGAAATGCCATTTTTTTTCAGGGCCCGAGGTAAGCATGCTGCGATCGAGTCTGATCATCGTGTTGAGCGCCGCGCTGCTCGCCGCCTGTTCGCCCAACGCACCGCCGGCGCAGAGTGTGTCCGCTGCGCCGGCGATTACGGAACTGGTCAAGACCGATGTCGCTGTCGGCAGCGGCGAACCGATCGCGAAAGGACAGATCGCGGTCGTGCACTACACGGGATGGTTGTATGACCCTGCCGCCCCGGAGCACAAGGGGAGGAAGTTCGACAGTTCACGCGATCGCGGACAGCCCTTCCGCTTCAGTGTCGGTGCGGGCCGCGTGATCCGGGGATGGGACCAGGGCGTCGCAGGGATGATGATCGGTGGCCGTCGAACGCTGATCGTGCCCGCACACCTTGGTTATGGAGATGCCGGCGCGGGCGGTGCGATTCCGCCGGGTGCCACACTGCTGTTCGATGTCGAACTGCTGGCCATCGAGCCGGCACGCTGAACGCCACGCTCCAATGACCCTCAATACTCCGCGTCCCCTTGCCGAGACCCTGACCATTGCGGGTCCGGCCGGCGCACTTGAAGCCATCGCCGAAACGCCGCCGGACAGCGTCGCGGAAAACGTGGCGGTGATCTGCCATCCGCATCCGATGTACGGCGGCACGATGACCAACAAGGTCGTGCACATGCTGGCCAAGGCCTGCAACGAACTGGGCCTGCCCGCCGTGCGCTTCAACTACCGTGGCGTCGGCGCCAGCGCCGGCGCCTACGACGAGGGCGATGGCGAAACCGACGATGCCGTTGCAGTGCTCGACTGGGCTCGCGCTCGCTGGCCGCACGCGGGGCTGTGGCTCGGCGGGTTTTCGTTCGGCGGCGCAGTCGCGATCCGCGCGGCCGTGCGACACGAGGTCCGCAGACTGATTACAGTCGCGCCCGCGATCCGGCGCGTTTCCGTCGACAGTGCCCATCTGCCGACGTGCCCGTGGCTGATCGTGCAGGGCGACGACGACGAACTCGTCGATGCCAGGGACATCCAGCAATGGGTGACGACATTGCCCACGAAGCCGGAGCTGGCGATGCTGCAGGGCGTGCAGCACTTTTTTCACGGTCGCATGAACGACCTGCGCCAGGTCGTGCTCGACTGGGCGCGTCGGACGGTCTGAAGCAGCGGGAGACAGCGGTGCTCGATCACATCAAACGAATCTTCGGAAGCGAACCGGCGCCTGCAGGTCTGCTGCAGATCCGCGAGCCGCTCGATCTGGCGATCGCCTCGCTGCTGGTCGAGCTGGCGCGCGCGGATTTTTCGGAGTCCGACGCCGAGCTTGACGCGATCCGCCATGTGCTGGGTCGCCGGTTCGGCACCAGCGAAGAGACGGTGGACGAACTGATCCGCCGCGCGATGCAGCGCGCCGATCGGGCCGTGTCCCTGCACGAGTTCACGCACCGGCTCAACACCGAGCTGCCGCACGAAGACAAGCTGGCGATCATCGAGATGCTCTGGGAAGTAAGTCATGCCGACGGTCGCATCGACAAGCACGAGGAACACCTGGTGCAGCGGGTTGCGGGACTGCTGCATGTCTCGGATCGCGACCGGATCCGACTGAAGCTCAGGACGATCGTGAGCTGAGGATTTCTGCGCTGCCGCTGCCCCCTCCCTGCCCTCTGCTGCACATGGATGTGTCCCGCGGGGATTTCCGTTGGTCACGAATGCCGCGGGCGCATGGATGCGCAGGAGCGGCCCCCGCAAGCGGAGGAGGGGAAGAACAGGATGGGGCCGTCGTCTATCCCTGGATCGGAAACACCAGCGTGGCGTTGCCGCGCCGCACGGTAACCGTGAATGCCCTCGCATCTTTCACCGCCGCACGCAGCTGTTCCAGGTTCGCAATGCGATTGCGGCCGATGCCGATGATCACATCGTTCGGGCGCAGGCCGTTCGCGGCGGCCGGGCTGCCTTCTGCGACGCCGGTGATCTGCACACCGCCGTTGCCACCGGCACTGCTCAGGGAAGCGCCTTCGAAGGCTGCGTGAACTTCGGCTGCGCGATCGCCCGAAGCATCGTCGCGTTCGGCGATCACGGCCGTCACGCGACGCGGCTGACCGTCGCGCAGCAGGCCGATGTCCACTTTCTCGCCGATCCGCAGCAACCCGATCAGGTTGCGCGTCTCGGACGAGTTCGACACGTTGCGGCCATTGATGGACGTGATGATGTCGCCGGCCTTGATGCCCGCTTTCTCCGCGGGCGAGTCTTCGACCACCTGGCCGACCAGCGCGCCCTTCGAACTCTCGAGGCCGAGGCTTTCGGCGATCGCCGGTGTGAGGCTGCGCAACTGCACGCCGAGCATGCCGCGCTTCACTTCGCCGTACTGGATGAGCTGCGTCATCACCGCCTTCACCATGTTCGAGGGAATGGCGAAGCCGATGCCGATGTTGCCGCCGCTGCGCGAGAAGATTGCGGTGTTGATGCCGACGAGCCGGCCGTCGAGATTCACCAGTGCGCCGCCCGAGTTGCCCGGGTTGATCGACGCGTCCGTCTGAATGAAATCTTCATAGCCTTCCGGATTGATGCCGGAGCGGCCGAGCGCGCTGATGATGCCGGACGTCACCGTGTGCTGCAGACCGAAGGGATTGCCGATGGCGATCACGAAGTCGCCGACCTCGGCCTTGTCCGAATCGGCGAGCGACATCGCGGTGAGATTCTTCGCCGATACCTTCAGCACGGCGACATCCGACCCCGCGTCCTTGCCGACCACTTCGGCCTTCACCTGCCGATCGTCCTGCAGCGACACCGTGATTTCGTCGGCGTTATCGATCACGTGCGCATTGGTGATGAGATAACCGTTCTTGGCATCGACGATCACGCCCGAGCCCGCACTCTGGAATTCACGCTGCCGCGGTACGTTCGGCGCGTCGAAGAAGCGACGGAAAAAGGGATCGTCGAGCAGCGGATTGCGTGCTTCCCGGATCTTGCCGCGCGTCGCGATGTTCACGACGGCCGGCGCCGTCCTCTTGATGA
>CAZBKC010000251.1:4967-5400 GCA_964492345.1 uncultured Steroidobacter sp.
CCCGGTGCCTTCGCTGGCACCGGGGTATCGCCGACCTTTTCCGGCAGCTGCGCCTGGGCGCTGACGCTGATGAACAGAACGAGGGCGGCAAGCGCGCTGAAAGCCTTTCTCATGGATTGGTTCTCTGAAGCAATACGAAAGCGTCGGGAATTCTAGCCGCGAAAGCGGCCGACGTGCTGCAAGAGTCCGATGTGCGCCGAAAGTTCCGGCGATGGAAGCTTCTTCCTGTAGGTCAGGCTTTCCCGCGGGATTTCCCCACTGGGACTTCCGTTGGTCGCCTTCGGTCACAGCCTGACTTCTTCTGCAGGAGGCCGGCTGAAGCCCGGCTAGAGCTTAATGGCACTGCATTAAGCGCAAGGATTGAGTTGAGATCGAATGGAGCGTCCCTTCCTCCGCGCAGCGGGGGAAGCAACTGTGTTTGAAGTCAAGCCGT
>CAZBKC010000252.1:0-5399 GCA_964492345.1 uncultured Steroidobacter sp.
CCCTCCCCCCTGATCACTATCCCCTCGTTCGGTGCCACAGACGCGCCGCAGGTTCATCGCGCAGAGGGATTACCGACGCCGCGTCGTACCAGTCCTCGATCAGGCGGAAAGAAATCGAGTGGGTCGTCGGCAGGGCGACCTCCCCCGCGGCGATCTGCTGTCGCGTAAACCAGCGGGCGTCCTCGAGCTCGTCATCCATGCGCTGGATGGCGGTCGTGGCAGCACGGGCGCTGAAGCCGAGCATCAGCGACGACGGGAACGGCCAGGGTTGCGAGGAGTGATAGTCGGTTGAAGCAATCTCGACGCCGGTTTCCTCGCGGACTTCGCGCGCCACGGCATCCTCGAGACTCTCACCCGGTTCGACGAATCCCGCGATCGTCGAGTAGCGCCCGGGAGGCCACGCCGCCTGTCGGCCCAGCAGAGCCTTCTCGCCGTCGGTCACCAGAACGATCACTGCGGGATCGATGCGGGGAAACTGCTGATTGCCGCATCGTTCGTCGCTGCAACGGCGTACATGGCCGCCCTCGGCTGCGATGGTGGGTGTGCCGCAGCGGCCGCAGAAGCGATGTCGTTCGCGCCACAGCACCATCGCGCGCGCATAGGCCAGCAGGCCCGCCTCCTCCCTCATCAGATCGCCGGCGACGCCGCGCAGATCGACGAACTCGGCACGAGAATCCACCGCGGGTGTCGCAGCGGACGACAGCTCCGCTGCAAAGCACAGCTGACCGCGGAACTCCCCGAGCAGGATGAGTTCGTTCGTCTCGACATCGCCCAGAACATTGCCCAGGCGCTCGAGACCGCAGATGAACTGAGCGCTCGTGCTCTGGTGCGTGCGCGAGATACAAATGTGCGTGCGCCAGACTGGCACGAACAGCGTGGCCGGATTCCCCAGGGCCGCTCGCAGGCGCGCCGCATCCTTGCGCAATTGCGCCAGCCGTTCCAGGTAGGGACCGGCCAGATAGTTGGGAGCGGAACGCGGCAACGCCATGGCCGCAGTGTAGCAGCGGCCATGGCGTTGCTTCTCTTACGCGACGACTCGTGTGTTCGCGGCGGTGCGTCGTGGCGCGTTCGCAGGCGATCTGCGGACCTCCCGCCTGCCGCACATCGGCTCGTACGACTTCAGTTCGCAGAACGGACAATGACGACGCGCTGCGTTGAGCTGATCGCGCAGATAGCGGCTGCTGCAATGACGACAGCGACTGGAGCGCAGCAATGCATTGCGGTTCAGCAGATGCAGCAGGAACCAGGCATGCTCGAAAGATATGCGCGGACCTTGTACGAGCTGGCGATAGGTTTCGTAGGCGTCGCAGAAGCGTTCGCCGTATTGCAGCGAGTGGTCGTCATCGGCTTGCGGTCGCTCCCGCTGCAGCAGGTCGAACGCAACGAAGACATTGCCGAGGCAGGAGGCCTCGAACTGTATGCGGATGCTGCGCGTGAAAAACGACGCCTGCCGGGGCGACTTGCCGCGGTGACGACGGATCTCGACGTGGACTGCGTGGCACGCGACCGTCTTGTAGAGCCGGCGGATACGATCGTCGGTCAGACCGGTACAGGCGCGAATCGTGCACGTGCGGGCTTCGTGGCGGATCATGCGCAGCGCGAGGTCGTGGCGCTGGCGATCCTGGAAATAACGGTTGTTGCTGATCTGCATGGACTCCTCCGTGTCCTTTGTTCTGTTCCTGCGATGCGTCATGCCGTAGCTCTTCCTGAGCCCGGACGCCTCTCAAGGGCGTGAACGTAGTTTGCGGTGTGATTGACCGGCACGTAAAGCGTCTGTTTAATCGACCCGTCACTTTTCACTTGCAGGGATATGCATGTCGATCGCAACAAAGGATGTTGTGCCCGGAACACGGGCACCGGTGCTCAGTCGCGCCCTGCTCGCGCGCACGCACGAACTCAATCTGGATTATGTCGAGCTGATGCTCGCGGAACGATCGCCGCCCCTGCAGGGTGTGGCCGCCGAGACTTTGCCAGTCAGGACTCTCGATGCGCTCGAAGCCCTGGAGGACGCGGCTCGCAGGGCAGTGACTGCGTGTCCTTTCACTCTCTATACGATCGGTTTCGATGATCAGCGTTTCTGGAGTGCCGCGCTGAGCGCCACTGCCGCACACGACGACGACCTCCGCATCGAAGCGCGCCTCGGTGCAGTCAGTCCTGCACCGATGCATGCCGCGTTCTGCGAGATCGCGCTGTTTTTCGCCTGGCACGCTGCACAGGCGCAACCGCTCGCGGCCCGTTTCCTGTTCGGCATGCCAGATGCCATCGTCGCGATGTTTGCCAGGGCACCGTTGTGGCGGATCCATCGTGCAGCGGTCGATCATCCCCGCCTGCTGATGCCGCGGTGGCCGCGCAATCCGGCGTTCTGGCCGGATCTGATCCGGTTCGCAGAAGCGGACGATTCCCGGCTCGAAGCCGCGCAGCTACTGGGTAACCAGCTCATTGCTTCGGAACTGGATGGCACGTTGCCGCGGCGTCAACGAGTGGCGTTTCGAACGAGACGCTGCTGAACAATGCTCAGGACTGGCCGGAGCGCAGGGAACTGCCTCGTGACAGGGCGGCGTCGCCGAAGCGCTGTCGAATGTGGTCGATGGCGGCGTCCAGTTCCTGATTGCGACGCGATTGCGGCACGGCAAACAGATCGAGTTGCGAAGTCTCCGTCAGATCGCGTGCGCCGACGCCGAGCAGACGGATGGCCGCTCGAGGCTGCTGTTCCAGCCATTCATCGAGCAGTGTCGCGGCAGCCTGCGCAAGCGGGCGCGTTTCCTGTGTCGCGGGTTTGACCATGCGTTGCCGCGTGTAGGTGCGGAAATCCTTGCGCCGGATCTTCACGACGACCAGCCCCGCAGTCCAGCCGCGCGATCGCAGTCGCGCCGCCATGCGATCGGTGAGTTCTGCGAGTTGCGCATGCAACTGCCCGCGGTCGGTGAGATCGGTGTCGAACGTCTCCTCGGCGCTGATCTGTTTCTCGTCCCAGTCGGCAATGACGGGCCGATCGTCGATGCCGGCAGCGCGTGCCTTCACCCGGCCTGCATAACGTCCGAAGATCGGCAGCAGGACGGCTTCGGGTGTACGCCGCAGTTCGCCGAGCGTGCAGATGCCGATGCCTTCGAGATGGGGCGCGGTCTTGCTGCCGATGCCGAACAGCCGGCGTACCGGCAGCGGATCGAGCAGATCGTTGACCTCGTTCTCGCGCACGATCACCAGCCCATCGGGTTTGCGCAGATCGGAGGCGATTTTCGCGACCAGCTTGTTGGGCGCCACGCCGACCGACGCCGTGAGGCCGGTTCGTTCGCGGATGAGCTGTTTGATGCGAGTTGCGATGACTGCGGCCGATCCCATGGCCGACTGGCTCGCTGTCACGTCGAGAAAGGCCTCGTCGAGCGACAGGCCTTCGACCAGCGGCGTGATCTCATGGAATACCTTGAACACGGCGCTCGAAATGTTCTTTTAACGCTCAAAGCGCGGTGGCACGCAGATCGCGTGCGGACAGCGCCGTAGTGCATCGCGCACAGGCATGGCCGAATGCACGCCGAATCTGCGCACCTCATAGCTTGCAGCCGCCACCACGCCGCGATTGCCCGTGCCGCCTACGATCAGCGGCTGGCCGCGCAACTCGGGATTGTCGAGCTGTTCGACGGACGCGTAGAAGGCGTCCATGTCGACGTGGAGAATCGAGCGCGTGTGCATGAGCAACTGGGCTCTGGACTGCCGGCTGGAGCGAGAACGGCGGAGTCTACGAATTTCCTGCCAGCAGCCCAGCGCCCAGTGCCCAGCAGCCCTCTTCCTCACTTCACCGTAATCGTGATCTTCTTCGACACGACCGCCGGATCGTGCGGTACATGCAATTGATCGCCCAGCAGCAGCTGCAGCGTGTGCTTGCCTGGCTTGAGTTCGAGCGTGGTTTCCGTCTGGCCCTTGCCGAAATGAACGTGGTTGGCGTCGGCCGGGATGGGCTTGTCGAGTGCCGGCAGGTCGGCATCGACGATCAGGTGATGGTGACCGGCGCCGTCGAAAGCGATGCCGGCGGGCGCAACGCCCATGCCCTTCAATCCGAATTTCACCGTAACCGGGCTCGTCACCGTGGCGCCGTCGGCAGGCGCGATGAAGTACACCTCGGCGCCGGCGGGCGAGGGAGTGCGCTTGATCTGCGCGACGGCGATGGCTGACAGGCTGAGCGCAATGGCGCCCGCGATGACGAGACGTTTCATTTCGAATTCTCCGGGGTTCGGGAACTGAGACCCCGGGATTCTAGCGCCTAGAGATCCGGAAGAAGAGTTTCACACAGAGATCACAGAGAACACGGAGTCCGGAACCGGAACAGGAAGTCACACACGGAGATCAGGGAGCGAAGAGAGAACCCTCTTGACTCTGTGGTCTCTGTGGGAAATCTTGATCAGGCGTTGCCGACCCGTGCGAGCCTCACGTCTTCGCGGGCCGATCCGGCGGCCAGATCGCTGGTATCGAAATCATCGACATGGATCAGATCCATGACGCGACGATCGTAGTCACGCAGCACCGCTGCTTCGGTCTCGGAGAGGATGCCCGCTGCGAGTGCCTGCTGAACCTGGCCAGGCAGGTCGAGAGCGGTAATGCGCCCCGTCTTCACACCTTCCACGCGTACACGTTTCTCGAGCGGTTCGGCTGTATCGGCGAGTACCAGCGCCTCGTGCAACAGGCCCAGCGGATTGTTGGGCTCGACGGTGCGATAAATGCCGTGCGTCGTCCGGTCTCGCAATGATGTGGGACGCAGTATCGCATCGACGACCCGCTGACCGAGCCGATCGCCCGGTGCGTGATAGGTCTGGCCGCGCGGAAAGATGAAGAAGCGCATGAACGCTGCGAGGAAGCGCAGCGGGAAATTGCGCAGGAAGCTGTGCAGTTGTTCCTGTGCGCGATACAGCAGATTGCGGCAGGCCCATTCCACCAGCGGCAGATCCTCCTCCGGCTCGCCCTGATTGTGATAGTGCTTGAGCACCATCGAAGCGAGGTACATGCAGGACAACACATCGCCCAGGCGGGCCGACAGGCTCTCCTTCTTTTTCAGATAGCCGCCGAGCGACAGCATGGCCACGTCCGTCGCAAAGGCGAACGAAGCGCTGAAGCGGTTGATGTGCTGGAAGTAGCGCTCGGTCGCGCCGGATCCGGGCACGCGCGAGAAGCGAGCCAGCGTGAGCGCCATCACCAGCGAGCGGACGGCGTTGCTGATCGTGAAGCCGATGTGTCCGAACAGCGCCTTGTCGAACTCGCGAACGCCGCGCCGCTTGTCCTTGTCGCGCGCCGCTTCCATTTCCTTCAGTACGAACGGGTGACAGCGGATCGCACCCTGGCCGAAGATGATCAGGCTGCGCGTGAGCAGGTTGGCGCCTTCGACGGTGATTGCCACCGGTACCATCTGATAG
>CAZBKC010000253.1:0-5395 GCA_964492345.1 uncultured Steroidobacter sp.
TCGTCCCCCGTTCGAATCAGCATTGAATCGCGGCATCTTCTGCCCCGCTCGCCGGAGCCGCAACGAGGTTTTCGTTGTGCGGCGGGACGCAGTATTGCGAACGGGCCGCCGGGGAGCAGGGGATTTCACACAGAGATCACAGAGAACACAGAGAAAGATTCAGGAGAAAACCCGTCACTCCCGCGCAGGCGGGAGTCCACTCTGGGTCATCCGAATGGATTCCCGCCTGCGCGGGAATGACGGAACGAGACCCGCTACTTTTCTTTCTCTGTGCTCTCTGTGCTCTCTGTGTGAAATCTTCCTCTAGGACAACGTCAGCCGCTGCCGGAATTCGCGCGGCGTGCGCCCGGTGGCCCGACGGAAGGCGAACGAGAAACTGGAGGGCGAGGAGAATCCCAGCGAATAGGCGATGGACTTGACGCTCTGGTCCGTCGCGAGCATGTGCTTCGCATGATCGATACGCGCCTGTGCCACATGCTCGCCGATCGAATGACCGCGACTCACGCGAAAACCGCGCGTGAGCTGTCGCACCGACAGATTGCACAACGCCGCGAGCTCGGACAGCGTCGGTGCTTCGCGAATCTCCTTCAGGCGTTCATCAATGCGCCGCAACCGCCAGGATGCGAGGCCACCGATCGCCGGACCTTCCTGAATGCCGGCACAGTAGCGGGCGATTTCGATCGCCGCCTGCGCTGCAATGAGTTCCACGAGTACACCGCTGGCAAAACCGGGATGACGCAGTTCCTCGGCCAGTCGCAGCAGCAGGCCGCGGATGTTGGGTTGGGTGATATCCAGACTCGCCGCCAGTCGCCGGTCGGTCCACTGCATTTCGTCCTCGAACCACTGACGGATGGCTTCGGGACGGAAATGACAGATGACAGAGGACTGCGGCAGACCGCCATCCGTGCGGGCCCGCATGGCCTCCCTGGGCGGCAGCAGGAACACATTGCCGATGCGCTCGAAGCGATTCGGGCTCCAGTGATCGCGATAGCAACCGCGCGTATTGTTCGGACGAGGCGTCAGGGAGAAATCGAGCCGATACGCATCTTCCATCCACATGATGCTGTCGGCGGGCTCCAGCACATTGAAGCAGGCGAGCTGCGCCTTCACCGTCGGCGCGGAGATCTCCGCCTCGACGGTCATCAGGTGTTGCTTGTGGGTCATGCGCTCGCCCCCGCCAATTGCATTGTCTACATTGTCCGCACCTGGCCAGTCTGAGCCGGCCGCAGGCCAATATTGCTGCAGCGGGCAGCCCGAGAGAAGCCGTCTGTGCGTCCCGACGGCCAGCGAACGGCCCGGACTCGACAGCCCTGCAGGTTGCCCGGACAACTGGGGTGACCGACACTGCCGCGACCGACCGGTGACCCACCGGAGAAGCACTTGATCAGAGGGGTGCAACGTGGCCGACGACGCATCTGCGACGGGGCTCGATGATTTCAAGGGTCTCATCCACTGGCCGCAGCTGAATGCATGGATTGCCGGGCAGGAGCTGCCGGGTTCCGGCCCCATCACGGCCGCGCGCAAGTTGCAGGGCGGCCTGCAGAACAACGTGTTCCTGCTGGAGCGCAGCGGGGCGACGTTCGTGCTGCGCCGTCCCTCGAAACACCTGCGCCCGGAAAGCAACGACACCATGTTGCGGGAGGCGCGGATCCTGAAGGCCCTGGCATCCACGACGGTGCCGCACCCACGCTTCCACACGGTTTGCGACGATCCGTCGGTGATCGGCGCCTGTTTCTATCTGATGGAGCCGCTCGAAGGCTTTGCGCCGCGTGGGCAACTGCCCGGCAACTATGCGACCGACGGCACCTGGCGCAGGGCGATGGGCGATGAGCTGGTGCGATCCGCTGCGGCGCTCGGCGCCGTGGATTACAAGGCAGTCGGACTGGACGGCCTCGGCAAACCGGACGACTGGCATGCGCGCCAGGTGTCGCGTTGGCGCTCACAGCTCGAGGGGTACCGGTCGGTGCCCGACTACGATGGTGCGCTGCCGCACGTCGATGAGGTCGGTCGCTGGCTGACCGACAACCTGCCGGCCGATCGCCGTATCGGTATCGTCCATGGCGACCTGCAGTTTCCGAATGTCATGTTTTCGATGCACGCACCGCGCGTCAGCGGTGTGGTCGATTGGGAGCTGGCATCGCTGGGCGATCCGCTGCTCGACCTGGGCTGGATCCTCAGCAGCTGGTGGGAGGACGGCGATCCGGAGGGCAAGAATCCCCTGGTGAAACCCTGGGCCGATTTCCTGTCCCGCGCCGACCTCGTGAAACGTTACGGCGAGCTCAGCGGCCGCAGCATGGATGCGATGCCGTGGTACTTCACCCTCGCCTGCTACAAGCTCGCGTGCCTGCTCGAAGGCACGTATGCACGCTCGAAGCAGGGCCAGATTCCTGCCGAGGTCGGTGCCTCGGTCCACAACTATGCCGTGTGGCTGATGAAGAAGGCGCAGCAGCTGCTCGCTGGCTGATCGCGAGCGAAGAGGTGGTCATGGACTTTCGTATCGATCCTGAATTCCAGCGGCAGCTCGACTGGATGAACCAGTTCATCCGCGACGAAGTCGAGCCGCTCGATCTGCTTTTTCCCAGCTCGGGCGCGCCGTATGACACCGGCAACGTCGAAGCACGCAAGCTGGTGAAACCATTGCAGCAGCAGGTCAGGGACCGCGGTTTGTGGGCCTGTCACCTGCCGCCCGAACTCGGCGGCAAGGGATACGGTCAGCTCAGGCTCGCCCTGATGAACGAGATCATCGGGCGCTGCTCGTGGGCACCGACGGTATTCGGCTGCGCTGCACCCGATACGGGCAACGCGGAAATTCTCGCGATGTTCGGTACCGCCGAACAGAAGGCCCGGTTCCTGCAGCCGCTGCTCAATGGCGACATCGTCTCGACCTTCTCGATGACCGAGCCTCAGGCCGGTGCCGATCCGAAAGAGTTCACCTGCACGGCCCGGCGCGACGGCGATGTATGGGTGATCGAGGGGGAGAAGTGGTACTCCTCCAATGCAAAGTACGCGTCGTTCCTGATCGTCATGGCCGTCACCAATCCGGAAAACAAGCCGCACGAGCGCATGTCGATGTTCATCGTGCCGGCCGAAACGCCGGGCATCGTGATCAGACGCAACGTGCCGGGCATGAACGATGCGGAAGAGGAAGGCAGTCACGCCCACATCCGCTACGACCAAGTGCGCGTGCCGCTCGATGCCATGCTCGGCAAACCCGGCGAGGCTTTCAAGGTCGCCCAGGCACGGCTTGGCGGCGGGCGCATTCATCACGCGATGCGTACCGTCGGGCTGTGCAATCGCGCCATCGAGATGATGCGCGAGCGCGCCGTCTCAAGACGTACGCAGGGCAGGTTGCTGGGCGATCATCAGTTCGTCCAGGGCATGCTGGCCGACTCCGCCATCGATCTCGAACAGTTCCGGCTGCTGGTGCTGAAGACGGCGTGGCTCATCGACAATGAACCGCACGGCGCGGCGCGCACGCACATCGCCATGTGCAAGGTCGCGATGGCGAAGGTCTATCACGACATCGCCCAGCGCGCGGTGCATCTGCATGGCGCGCTGGGCACATCGCGCGACACGCCGCTTGCCAAGCTCTGGATGGGCGCACCGATGCTTGCCGTGGCCGACGGACCGACCGAAGTCCACAAAGTGCAGATCGCCAAAGCCATGTTGCGCGACGCCCGGCCCGCACCCGGAATGTTCCCGAGCGAACACATCCCGACGAAGCGGGAAGCGGCTTTGGCGCGCTACCCGGAGCTGCGGAAGCATCAGGATTGATGCATGACTGCAGGATCACCACGAACTGCCGTCATCACGGGTGCCAGCTCCGGCATCGGCAAGGCCGCAGCCACGGCCCTCGTCCGGCAAGGGTGGCGCGTCATCGGAATCGGACGCGATCCTGCGCGCTGTGCTGCAGCGGAAATCGAGATCCGCGGCGCGATGCCCCGCGCGCCCTTCGAGATGCTGCGCGCCGACCTGTCGCTGCTGTCGGAAGCCGCGCGCGTTGCGCGGCAGATCGCTGAGCGCACTGACCGCATCGACGCGTTACTGAACAACGCCGGCGGCGTCAACAATCGTTTGATCATGACATCAGAAGGTTTCGAGGCGACCTTCACGAGCAATCATCTGAGTCATTTCCTGCTCACCACCCGCCTGCTGCCCCTGCTGCGGAACGCGGCCCGATCGGCGTCACCCGGTTCGGTACGCATCGTCAATGTGTCTTCGAGCGGCCATGAGTACAGCCCCGCACTGGATTTTGACGATCTTCAGAGGCTCAATGCCTATTCGACCGGCGGTGCCTACACCAACGCCAAACTGGCGAACATCCTCTTCGCACGCGAACTGTCGAAGCGACTTGCTGCCGATGGCATCGTGGCGCACTCCATGCACCCCGGCGTCGTGGCGTCCAATTTCGTAAGTCATGCGGATGACGCGATGCAGCGCTACATGGCAACATTGCAGGCGATGACCCCGGAGCAGGCCGCCGACACACTGGTGTGGCTCGCAACGGACGCGGAGCCTGGCCGGACTTCCGGAGACTATTTCCACCAGCGGCAGGCCGTGCCGACAAGCACGGCCGCCCGGGACCCTGTCGCTGCCGAGCGATTGTGGGTGGAAAGCGAAGCGCTGCTGGCACGACTGAATCTTTAGGAGTTGCAGCGCGACCCGCGCCTCGCGGCCACAATGGAGCATTCCGGCCCGCATTCAACATTGAGTCGCGTTGCGAGGCCCCGCGGTCTGGTCGAAAGTGGCCCTCGCAGCGGCGCCCGACCCGTGCATTGAGTACGATTTCTGCGGTCGACCCCCTGGTCAGCGCACTTGAGACAGATGGAGCCAGATGAAATGAACGCCGCCGTGCGCCGCAAACTCACGCACCTCGAAAGACTCGAAGCCGAGAGCATCCACATCTTCCGCGAGGTGGTCTCGGAGGTCGAAAAGCCCGTGATGCTGTATTCGGTCGGCAAGGACAGCGCCGTAATGCTGCACCTGGCCAAGAAGGCGTTCTATCCGTCCAAGCCGCCCTTCCCCCTGATGCACGTGGACACGACGTGGAAGTTCCGCGCCATGTACGCGCTGCGCGACAAGGCGGCGCGCGAGGCGGGGATGGACCTGCTCATCTATCAGAACCCCGAGGCCGTCGCGAAGGGCATCAATCCGTTCGATCACGGCGCACTGCACACGGACATGTGGAAGACGGAAGGCTTGAAGCAGGCGCTCGATCTGTACGGCTTCGACGCGGCCTTCGGCGGCGCGCGCCGCGACGAGGAAAAGAGCCGCGCCAAGGAGCGCATCTTCAGCTTCCGCAGCGCCAATCACCGCTGGGATCCGAAGAAACAGCGCCCGGAACTGTGGAATCTCTACAACGCGCGCAAGGCCAAGGGCGAGAGCATCCGCGTGT
>CAZBKC010000254.1:0-5394 GCA_964492345.1 uncultured Steroidobacter sp.
CTGGCCGTCAACCGCCAACTGTCAACCGTCAACTCGTTAAGTAAGTGACATTGGCACTAACTTGGGATCTCCTTCCACTGTGGGGGCCGGCTTTAGCCGGCCCAGGGGCGGGCTAAAGCCCGCCCCCACAGGAAGTACATCAGCGCGGCAGCGGCCGCTGATCCGCAAACCAGGGGGCATCGAAAGCTTTGCGGCGCGGCCAGAGTTCATCGAGCGTGGCCGCATTGTAGAGACGACCGTTCTTCATGACGGCGACGGTATCTCGACTCGCGCGGATGTCGGCACGCGGGTCGGAGCCGAGCACGACAAGATCCGCGAATTTTCCTGGCTCGATGCTGCCGAACTGCGCACCGCGACCGATCGCCGTGGCCGACCCCAGCGTGCCGGCGCGCAGCGCCTCCCACGGCGTCATGCCGCCCTCGACATGCGCCGCCATTTCCCAGTGCAGACCGGGTCCGGGAATTTCGCCATGGGCGCCCATGGCAACGACACCGCCGGCCCGCTGGATCTTCGCCGCATCCGCACCGAGGCGCGGATAAATCAGTGTGGTCGGATCGGACCACTCGCATTGTTCGGTGGCAGCGGCAGCCGCCAGGTATGGCCGGGTGCGCAGAAATTTCTCGTCGCTGAAAGGCCGATCGCGAATCACGAACTGATTCTGCGCGGGCGGTCCGCCATTACTGATCTGCAGCGTGCCGTCATAGGCAGTGCCGCTGCGCGCTACCAGTTCGATGACATCGTGATACAGCGGCGTCGGCAGTGCATGCTCGCTGCCCGCGAAGCCATCCATGATCTGGGTCAGGTCCAGTTTCAACGACAACGAACCTTCGGTCGTCGGCATGACGCCAAGTTCGGCAGCCGCCTGCGCCAGCCACTGCCGCTGCTTGCGGTTGCCGATCAGATACTGTTTGACGTTGCGGGTGCGGTAGTAGTCGCGATAGCGCGTGAGCAGCGCCCTCGCCTCCTGCGGCGATGCCACACGATTGAAGGAAAACATCGCCATGCCCGTGCCCGGCACGCGCGAGCCCGTGATCAGGCCGGCATCCACCAGATCCTGGTACGCAAACATGTCGATGCTCAAGGTCGACGGATCGAACGCCGTCGTGATGCCGTAGGCCAGTCGCGCGCTCAGCCCCCAGCTGTCGGTCGACAGCACGTCGCGACGAATGTCCGCAACATGATCGTGGATGTCGATGAACCCCGGGACGATCGTCCTGCCGCCGACATCATGCACCTGCGCATCGGCCGGCACGTCGACGCTGCCGCGCGGTCTAACGGCGACGATGCGGTCGTCGCGCACCAGCAGGTCGGCGTTCTCGATGACTTCTTCGCCGCGCATGGTGATCACGCGTGCGCCGCGCAACACGATGGCGCCGCGTCGACGGTGGCGAGCGCGCGCATGGCACGCAGGATGTGCCAGTCCTTTTCGATCAGTGCCGGACGCGAGAAACCAAAATGTTCCTGCGCTGCGCGGACCTCGGCAGGATCGTAGATCACTTCACTATCGCTCGAGCACGAGCGAATGACCGCGGTAGCCCAGACGCCGGGCGAAACGGCCTTTGACACGGACGACAGCGTTGGCAGGTACTTGGGTAGAACGGCCCTCGTTGTAGGCACGCTCCCAGTCGGTCGGCTCCCACTCGACCCCGAGCTTCGTCAACGCCGAGCGTGAGGCGCCCACAAAACCGTCGCGCGCCGCCAGGATGGGTTGCCCCGAGAGCGTCGAGCGCTCGGCGCGGCCATAGACCCCGTAGCCAAGACGGATCAGTCGTCCTTCACGCACCAGTTGCCGCAAGGCCCGCAACACCTGATCTTCTCCGCCGAGATCTGCAAACTCCCGCGGCAGGAACACGTCATCGCCCTTGCGGGCGATCCGTGCTTCCACTCTGTCGCGCAATGTGCGTCGGCCGCGCATGAAATTCACTTTACAAAAACCCGACAAATATCAATTACAACGCAACCATATCATAGGAAAAACAACGATTTATGCCCACGCCACACGCCAATCTAACCTCCTCTCAGAACAAATGAAGGATCGGAGGAGACCCTGGCTGCGACCCGGGGGCACTGCGAACAGCTATACTAAACAGTAAGCTAAAGCTTGATATATTCCTCACTCAGAGGCTTAGAAATGACTGGCGATCAGATACTCACTTTGCGAACGGCGTTGGGATTGTCCCAAGTGCAATTCGCACAGCTCTTCGGCGTGCACTTCATGACCGTGAGCAAATGGGAGCGGGGGGTCGTCGCGCCGTCGACCTATCAAGTCGCGTTGATGAATCAGTTTGCGCAAACCGCCGCGGCGAAACAGGACGAGGCGAAGGAACGCGTGAAGAACTTGCTGGTCGGCGCGGGTGTCGTCGCTGCGCTGGTCTTTCTCCTCACGGCGGCAAAGAAATGAAATAAGGAAGACCCGTGTATTTTCCATCTCAGCACCCACAGCATCCACTTGCGGTGATTTCTCGGCGCAAGGGCGGCGTCCTTGCGCACATCGGCGTGCTTCTTCCCAACGGAAATGTTGCGCACTGCGCTCCCGGTCGAGGTGAGCATATCTCCAGCGTGGAGGAGTTCGCCGCCGGGCAAGACGTCACGATCCTCCGCACAGTGGCACCAGCCGAGCATGAATCCACGTTGCGCCGCATTGCCCACGCAATGCAATCGCCGAAGGCTTACCACCCCACGACGAACAACTGCGAAATATTCGCGAACCGCGTTACGGGCGAAAAGCCGGAAAGCCCCAGCTGCAAGGTATCGCCATGCTGGCCGGTGTGTTCTTCCTGCTTGGGTGCATTGCTCGCTACTTTTTAAATGGCGGTGGCGCATATATAAGGCCACCTTGATTCCAGAGTCGATTCATCCCTCGTTCGAGTTGGATGGAACTACTGGCGCCAAGGTTTCGATCGAACATCTCACCGTGGTTACCCACTCCCGGAATAATCGCTCGCACCCAGTCCGCAGCGAATGTGGCGCCCGAACTGGGCGATGAGCGGGTCGCGGGGAATCGATATTCTCAGAGGTGATGCCGAGTTCTTCCGCCTCAATCATTGTGAAGATCGTCAAGCGGACCACCTGAACCAGCTCCGTATCCTGCGCCCTCATCAGCGGAGCCAGAGGCTCCTTCGAAAGGACATCAAGGGCTTTGAGATAGGCGGAATGATCCGATATCCCCTCTTGTTCGGTGGGCGCGCGGTCACTACGCCAAGCGGGGCCAGGCACGTGGTGAATCACGTAGCGCACGTTTTCAGGGCTGGTATCGAACTGCATCATCGCCTCCATCCTCGGTGAGACCCGCAGTCAGCGCACCTCCCCGGCCGTGCGAACATCGCAGGGCCGGGGAGGATCCATGGCTCAGAAGGAATGCGGCGACGCATGCATCCCATTCGTCGAACGTGATTTCGTATTTGCCGATCGCAAAGGGTTTCGCGAACTTCACCGTGTGCGCCGGACCTTCGTTCGACAGGCGGCCCGCCTCGCTGTCGGGTGACCCCATCTGGAACTCACCCGCCGGCACGACGACCAGCTCCGGGCATTCGGCGCAATCGCGATTTCCGGGGCCAGCAAAGGTGGGCGAATCCTGCGACGCGGCCGACACGGTTCCCGCAGCGAGAATCACGCAGGCCAGCGCGGCGAAAGTGCGGTTCGGCGTTCCGGTCGGGACTGTCATCGTTTTCTCCTGCACGAGTCAGCGTAGTGCTTCGAATCGTTCGCAGCCGGCCCGGAGGCCATCCGCACGAGCGCCTTGCAGATGATAACGACGCCGCGGTTCGGAACGAGCGGCCCAACGATGCTTCCTCAACGGGTCCACGCGGGGTCGCGTATGAGCGTGCCGGCCCGCGCGGTGACCGATACATTGCGCTTCGTGTCCGGATCGCGCTGAGGCGTGTACCGCGCAGCGGCTTCAGGCCGAATGAACGAGCCTGAGCTGCGGGCCCGTGCGCATCACGCGGCTCAACGCTTCCACCGACTCCGGAACAGCGACATAGATGCCCTGCGCGTATTCGACGCCGATGTCGGCAAGGCACGCGAGGACTTCGGCGGTCTCGACGCGTTCGGCGATGGTCTTGATGCCCATGGCGTGGCCGATCTGCGTGATGGCCTCGACCATGCATCGGTCGACCCGATCGGTGCTGACGTCCTGGATGAACTGGCCGTCGATCTTCAGATAGTCCACCGGCAGGTTCTTGAGATACATGAACGACGACAGGCCGCTGCCGAAGTCGTCGAGCGAGAACTGGCAGCCGCGCGCGCGGAACTCCTTCATGAAGTGCACGACATTCGGCAGGTTCGAGATCGCCGCGGTTTCGGTGATCTCGAAGCACACGGCGCCGGGGCTCAGGTCATGCCCCTGCAGTTCGCCGATCAGGAACTCGAGGAAACGGTCGTCGTTGAGCGAAGTGCCCGACAGATTGATCGAGATCGTGTAGGCATGGCGATGGTCGCCGTCGGTGCGGTAGTGGGCCAGTGTGCCCAGTGCCTGCTGCACCACCCAGCGATCGATCATCGGCATGACGTTGTAGCGCTCGGCCGCGGGAATGAACTCGGCAGGCATGATCAGCGCGCCGTTTTCCGCGCGCATGCGCAGCAGCAGTTCGTAGTGGCCGCGCCGGTCGCGAGTCGAACCGATCGGCACGATCGGCTGGTAATACAGTTCGAGACGGTTCTCCTCGACAGCGCGCGTGAGCTTCGAGACCCACTGCATTTCGCGATGCCGCTCGGGCGCCGTGCTCGACTGGTAGGTATGGACGCGATTGCGACCGGAATCCTTGGCTGCATAGCACGCCACGTCGGCTGCGCTCATGACGCTGGCGATGCTCTCGCTGGCCTGATTGATTTCAACGATGCCGATGCTGACGCCGACGTTCATGGCACCGTCAGGCCACTCGAAGCGGTATTCGCGGATCGCCTGGCGCAGGCTGTCGGCAATCTTCTCGGCGCGCTCGCCATTGCAGTCCTGCAGCAGCACGCCGAATTCGTCGCCACCAAGCCGCGCAATCGTGTCGCTGGTGCGCACACGCGTCTGCAGCAGGCCGGTGATCTGCTTCAGCAGCCGGTCGCCCGCCTGGTGACCGCAGGTGTCGTTCACGAGCTTGAACTGGTCGAGGTCGAGATACAGCAGCACGTGCGTCGCGTCCTGATTGGCACGTGAGGTGAGCAGCGCTTCGTTCAGGCGATTCTCGAACTCGCGGCGATTGATCAGCCCCGTCAGCGCATCGTGACTGGCCTGATACGCCAGCGCGCGCCGCAGCCGACGCTCCTTGCTGACATCGCGAAACACCATCACGGCGCCGATGATTCGCCCGCTGCGGTCGCGAATGGGCGCCGCCGAATCCTGAATCGCAATCTCCTGGCCGCGACGATTGACCAGCACGGTCTGATCGGCCACGGCGATGACGC
>CAZBKC010000255.1:0-5313 GCA_964492345.1 uncultured Steroidobacter sp.
CAGCTGCTCGGCGTGCGCGCGGCGATCCTGGCGCGGGTCGCACCGCTCCTTCTTCTTCTGTACGCGGTCGGCGCCGCCGATGGGTTCACACAGCGTGCGATCCGCCGGGCTTGCGGGGGACGCGAGTCGGCCAGTCTTTACCACCGGGCGAAATACCTGCAGTTGGCGGTGCTGGGGCTCGGTGGCGTCGGCTTGCTGCTCTGGCCCGGGCCGGTGCAGTTGGAACGGTGCGTGGCGCTGGGCGCGCTGCTGACCGGCGGCCTGGCGAGCGTGCAGTGGGCGTACTACAAGAAGCACATGTAGCTCAGTCGTCCGACCCCGCTTCGTCGGACGTTTCTCGAAAGCTTGCAAATCTCGGTTGCGCCATGACTGCCCGACGCCGGAGGCAATCAACGACGCTGGGCGGGGTCGTTTGCATCGGCTGGTACAAACGGCTCGGCGAGCGTGTCCAAGAAGTTCGCGCCCAGAGTCGGCAGTGCGTCTCGTGCGCAGCTCGCTCCAAGGCCTCGCAGACGATCGATCATCTCAACCCGATCGAGAGAGAACTTGCCCGCGGGAACGGCGATCTGGTGCCGGAAGTAGCGAGGCGCTGCCTCGGTATGGTCGCAGAGAAGCTTCGCCGTTCCCGCCGCAGCCCGAGACTGTCCGCGCATGAAAAGCTCACTCGACTTCAGCAGCAGGCCTTTGTATCCGGCCGACGTTGGGACATCGAAGATCTCTTCTGTGCAGCCCAGGCTGAGGACGAAGAGGTCGTCATCCTTCCAACCCAAGATGCTGCGCGCTTCGACCGCGGCGACGCCCGCTGGGTTGTTGGCCCAGATACCGCCGTCGATCAGCGGCGCACCGCTCGGCATGACATGCGCCCGGAAGTAGGTTGGTGCAGCAGCGGTCGCCAGGGCAACATCGACGGCTCGTTCCCGCCAGTCAACCTGCAATCGCGGATGGTGCCGCGTCTTGAAGACATAGAGATCGTCCATGTCGCTGTGGTAGGCGGGAATCACGAGCCGGAGCCTGCTCTCGCCGAGAGTCCTCGATCCGAACGCAGTCGTCAGCGCAACGCGAAGGGCCTCCGGCTCGTACTTCGGCCACGCGAGCTGTTGTCCTCGGCGTCTCCACTTGCGCAGCATGGCCGACCACCGCTGCGCAATGCCGTTCGATCCTGTCGCGTCGGCCTGATCGAAGATGCGCGGCCCTTCGCGCACGTAGAACTCGACGATCTCGCGCGCGGGTAGACCCAGACCAAGCCCCAGCGCGATGATGCCCCCGGTCGACGTACCGGCGACCAGGTCGAAGTGGTCCGCGATCCGCTTTCCGGTTGCGGTCTCGACTGTGTCGAGAAACGCCGCCGCGAGCACGCCCTTGATCCCTCCGCCGTCGAGCGCAAGGACTCGTCGTCTACGACGCATCGCGTACCTCCGGATGACGGCCGCCGCCCTTCCATTCGTCGCTGACGAGCCACTCTTCGAAGAAGAACAACCACTCGTAGATCCACGGCACGATCGTGTCGGTAATCGCGGCGCTGGGGGACCATTCCGCGGTTTGCGGATCGAAGAGACATAGCCGCACCGGTTTCGTCGAGTACACGTGCGGCAGATGGCGGCCGTCTGCCAACTCGTTGAGGTTGGGTGAGACGACCACTACCTCGGGTGTATCGCCGCGCCGGTAGCGAATCCGGACGGCGTAAAGCCGGCCGAGCGGCGATGGCCGGACTGCCAGATCCCAGACCAGTTCACGGCGCCGCACGACGCCGTGGCCGCGGCTGACCGGGCTTGCCCGAAGTCGCATCCACTGCTGTTCGGGGCTGAGCCAAGGGTCGTGGACCTTCCGCACACTACCGGCCGAAGAACGTGTGAGGGCGAACGTTCACGCGCCCAACTGCAGGCGAGGTGACGAGGCCCAAGCTCGGCGCGACGAGCAGGGATCCTGCCGCCCGGGCATTGCCGACGGCCGTGGTAAGCGGGGCCATTGCACCCCGAACAGCCTCTTGGCTCGCGCCAAATGACTTCTGAAGCGCCTGGCCGAGCCGGTCCTTTCCTTCGATGGCGACCAGTTCTTCGAGCATTGCGATTGCATCCCGGTGCCAACCATAGAAGGCTCGAGGGAGACGTGGGTCGAGATTCCACTTGTCGGCGAAGTTTTCGCCGGCAGTCGTTTCGTTCTCGATGAAATAGAACGGCCTTCCGTCGCGCTCATCGACCACGATGAACTCGGGCATGCGGCGCGCCACGTCGAGAATCAGCTCGTATGTGTCCGCGTAGATGAACCGGGTGATGCAGTCTGCATAGGACCGCGCCGCGAGGGTCGTCAGGATGATGCTGATCGGCGCGAGGGCGCTTCGCCCGGGGGCGGCAAACGAGACGTCGCGATGCCGCTTCAAGATCTGCACGATCCGTTTCAACGGAGGCTTGCGCATTTCCCGCTCGGGAAAGTCCTCCACCTCAGCGCGCTTCGCCGCAATCGCGGCCTCGCGCAGGATCAGCTTCGGCCGCAACGCTGCGTACTGCTCGAACCGTGCCGCGTATCCCTTTGGGTTGGTGGGCTTCCACGCCGACAGCGCGCTGTCGGGCACCAGCTCGCCCCCATTGCCGCATGCCGGATTGGGAATCGACGGCGTGATGTCGAGATGGAACTCGTTCGCGTAGCACAGCCGCCAGCAGCGCTGCTTCTCTTCGAGCATTGAAGCGTAGGTGGCGTGGGCCTTGAGTCGATCGCCGATCAGAGCCTTGACCGCAGCGGGATTGGAGCCGGCACCGACGGAAGACATGTGGCAAACGAGGTCCACGTCGAATTCGGCGCCCCCGATCGGCTTGTTGGCAGTGCCCACCGCGATCGACCCCTGCGGGTAGAGCGAAGCGACCTTCAGGAATGGCGATTCGCCCTCAGCGATCCAGGCGCTGACGGCTTCGTACCGGTCTTTCGCCGTTTCGTACTGGCTGTCGGTCAAATCGATCTGCGCGAACAGCGCGTCGAGTGTCGCGACCAACAATCGGCGCTTGTGCGCGGTGAGTTCGGTCAACCTCGGATCAGCGTGCATACCGGCGCTCCCATACGTTCATCGCGCGACCAGCGGAAGCGAACGCGCCGTGAGTGCAGCGAGCGGCCAAGCGGTCGCCTCGCCGTGCTCGACGTCAGGGCAGTGCAAGACCGCCCCTACGGAGAGGGCAGCGGTCCACTGGTGGGTGGTTGCGGTCATGTTCGATAACAAAGCATTAAATCCAGTTCTTGACAATCATAGCAAGAAACGACATCATGAATCAAGGCCAAGTGGGGGTGCGCATGGGACTGACCAGAGAGGAGCTAGGGCGGCGGATTCGGTCCGCCAGGGAAAGCTGCGGTCTTACGCAGGAGCAGCTGGGTGAGTTCGCCGGTCTAAGCCGGGTGGCGGTCGGCCAGATCGAGGCGGGGACGCGGTCGGTTTCCAGCCTTGAGCTGGACCGAATCGCTCACGCTGTTGGGCGCGACATCAAGTCCTTCTTCGCTGAGTCCTTCGTAGAGCGCGACGCGCTCGCAGCCCTGTTTCGTTCCGACGCCCAGCTCGCAGAGCAGGGCGACCTCCTGAAGGCGCTGCAGGACAGCTTGGCGCTCGGCCACGAGTTGACCAATCTCGAGCGCTTGCTTGAAATCGACCGAGTTCAGCTTCTCACCGCGTCGTACGAACTCGCCATTCCGAAATCTCGCTGGGATGCCATCCAGCAGGGACAGAAGGTGGCGACCGAAGAGCGGCAGAGGCTGGGGCTTGGCATGGCGCCGATCGGTGACTTGAGCGAGCTACTAGAGGCGCAAGGCGTGCGTACCGGCGCCGTCGCGCTCCCCGAGAACATCTCTGGACTGACGCTCATCGACGGCACGATTGGTGTGTTCGTCGTTGTAAACGCTACGCACGCGGCAGTGCGCCGGCGCTTCTCCCTGGCTCATGAGTACGGTCATGTCCTCATGGATCGTGGCAGGGCACTGGCTCCGAGCCGCGCCGAGAATAGGTCGGATCTCTTGGAGGTCCGCGCGAACGCGTTCGCCGCGGAGTTCCTAATGCCGGCGGAGGGTGTAGAGCAGTTCGTGCTCGCGTTTGGCAAGGGCGGCGCAAGCCGCGCGCAGATCGCCGTGTTCGACGAGGCCGAGGCGGTGCAGGTCGAGCAACGCGCCGCGCCTGGATCCCAGGACATCCAGCTCTACGACGTGGCATTGCTCGCTCACCACTTCGGCGCGAGCCGGATCTCGGCGTTGTATCGCATCAAGAACCTTCGCCTGATCGATGAGCGCGAATTCCAGCGCCTCAAGACGGAAGAAGACAGTGGAGCGGGGCAGACGATCGCAAACTTCCTCGCGGCACCGGAAACTTCGCTGGAAGACACGTCGCGCGAGGATTTCCGTCGACGCTTTCTTGCGCTTGCGCTGGAAGCCTATCGTCGCGAGGAGATCACGCGCAGCAAGCTTGCTGAGCTCGCAGCGATGGTTCGCCTGGGTCGGAACGAACTCGGAACTGCGCTCGCTTCGGCGAAGCTAGATTGACCTACCTCGGCGCAAGCACATTCAATGGCTACGAACGCCGAGACAATAGTCGTCGTCACTGACGCGAACGTTCTCATCAATCTGTTGCGGATCGGTCAGTTGCCGCTGCTTGGCAAGCTCGATGCCTATCGGTTCCTCGTGCCCGAGGAAGTGGTTGCCGAAGTCACCGATCCGGACCAGCGGGAGGCTCTCTCTTCGGCACTGGCTGCGGGCTATCTCGGGCAGGCGGTCGTCGACACGATGGAATCGCTTGCGCTCTTCGCCGAGTTGCGCGACGTGATGGGGAGGGGCGAGGCGGCGTGCCTTGCGCTCGCTGCGACGATGGGGTGTCACATTGCATCGGACGAGAGGAAGCGCTTTCGGCGGCGGGCCGTGGAACTGATTGGCGAGGAGCGCATCGTGCGAACGGAGGGGATTTTCCTTGCGGCCATCCGTCAGGGCCGCATTTCGGTTGCCGAGGCTGACGGCTTCAAGGCAGTGCTCGCCGCGAATCGCTACTCGATGCCGTTTCAGAGTTTCTCGGATGTCATGTAGACGAATTGTGGTGACCGGTAGAGCACTGCGCCAGCGTCTGGCGAGCGACGTGATCGATCGACTCTTGGTAGGCATTGGCTAGCGGTTGAGGCGACGAGATGCTTATCACCTTCGGATTGCTCTTGGACGGCGAGCGTGGCTGGCGCCCAGCGAATCGGCTGGGGATGCCGGTGCTAGGCCCGCTGGGACTGCTGAACCTGCTCGAGACGTGGCTGGGCTTGCTGCGTGCTGACTGCGCTCATGCACAGCGGGTAACGCAGTACCGCGAATGTC
>CAZBKC010000256.1:0-5285 GCA_964492345.1 uncultured Steroidobacter sp.
GGTGATGATCTCGTACGGATCCTTGATGTCGCAGGCCTTGCAGTGCACGCAGTTCGCCGCGTTGATCTGCAGCCGCTTGCCCTTGTCGCCGTCGGGCACCATTTCGTAGACCCCGGCCGGGCAGAAGTTCTCGCAGGGATTGCCGTATTCGACCACGCAGCGGGTTGCGCAGATTGACGTATCGGCCACTTTCAGGTGAATCGGCTGTGCCTCATCGTGCACGTTGCCGGCGAAGAACACCGAAGCGAGCCGATCGCGTGGCGGCAGCGAGCGGTCCGTCCACTCGCGATCCGGCGAGGTGTAGTCCGAAAGCTTTTCCAGTGCCGACCAGTCGGCTGTGTTCTTCATCGTCCACGGTGTCCTGCCTTTCAGCACGGCTTCGATGCCGCCGTTGAACATGGCGAAGTACAGCCCCTTCTTGAAGCCGGGTTTGAAATTGCGGACGGAGTGCAGCTCCCTGTGGCCATCGGAAGCACGCCAGCGCGCATCGAAGCCTTCGCTCCTGCCTTTCTCGGCCAGATGCTCCGCCGCGAGCCTGCCCGAACGAATGGCCTGGTGAATGCCCTTGATCTTGAATACGTTCAGCGTGCCGCCGGCATCGCCGACGATCAGTGCACCCGGCATGTCGAGCTGCGGCAGCGACTGGTAACCGCCCGCAGCAATCGTGCGCGCGCCGGCCGAGAGGATCTCGCCGCCTTCGAGCAGCGGTTTGATGCGCGGATGATTCTTGAACTGCTGGAACGCTTCGAAGGGCTTGAGGCGCGGGTCCTCGTAGTTCAGTCCCACGACGTAGCCGACGTACACGCGATCGTTGTCGAGGTGGTACAGGAAGCTGCCGCCGTAGGTTTTCGTATCCAGCGGCCAGCCGAAAGCATGTTCGATGCGACCGGGTTGCACGCGTCCCGGCGGCAACTGCCACAGTTCCTTGAAGCCGAGACCGAATGTCGGCGGATCGGCCTTCGCCTTGCCGCGCAGGTCGAATTTCCCGATGAGTTCTTTTGCGAGCGAACCGCGCGAACCTTCCGCGATCACGGTCGTGCCGGCATGAATCTCGATACCCGGGGTGAAATTCGGGCCCGGCTCGCCATTGCGCTCCAGTCCCATGTCGCCGATGCGCACGCCCTTCACAGCGCCGTTTTCATCGAACACGGGAGCGGCCGCGGCGTAGCCCGGAAAGATGTCGACGCCGAGTGCTTCTGCCTTCTGCGCGAGCCACGGCGTGAGCTGTCCGAGCGAAACGATGAAGTTGCCGTGATTGTTCATGGGCGACAGGTTCACGGCCCAGTTGGGCATCTTGTACGACCCGGTCTTCGTCATCAGGCGCACATCGTCTTCCGCCGCCGGCACTTTCATGCCCGTATATTCCGCGCGCCACTCGGGCAGCAACTGCTCGAGCGGGCCGGGCTCCAGCACCGCACCGGACAGCGAATGCGCGCCGACGGCGGAGGCTTTTTCGAGCACGCAGATGTTCAGGTCGCTCTTGAGCTGCTTCAGTCGGATCGCGCACGCAAGACCCGACGGGCCTGCGCCGACGATGACGACGTCGTACTCCATGACTTCTCTTTCGATGGCTTCACTCATACGGGCTTTTCTTGAATGGCGTATCGGGTGTGGCTGTTAATTAGAAAGGACTGGGGGAAGGACTGGGGCCAGGATGTCGCGCAGCGAGGCGATGGCTTCGAGTTGCGGACGAACGGTATTGAGGTCGCCGACGATGACAACGGACATCCGCTTCGGATCGAGGTGATCGTTCGCTGCCTTTGTGATCTGGGCCGGCGTCACCGCATACATGCGTTGCGGGAAAGTCGTCAGCCAGTCCGGCGGCAGCCCCTGCAGATCCATCTGTGCCAGCTGGCCGATCAGGCCGCTGCGGGTCGCCGTTCCCATCACGAACACGCCGTTGCGATAGTTCTTGATGGCCGTGAGTTCCGGCTCGGTCGGCGGTTCCGCGCGCAGCAGCTCGATTTCCTTGAACACCTCGGTGATCGCTGGCCCGGTCGATGCGGATTTCACATCGGCATTCTCGATCCAGGTGACCTGGTGATATTTCGTCTCCAGGCCGCTGCCCGGCGAATACGCCCAGCCCTTGTCTTCGCGCAGATTCATGGTGATGCGGGACATCAGCACGCCGCCCAGCAACGAATT
Organism: uncultured Steroidobacter sp.; assembly: GCA_964492345.1. Taxonomy (GTDB): domain Bacteria; phylum Pseudomonadota; class Gammaproteobacteria; order Steroidobacterales; family Steroidobacteraceae; genus Steroidobacter. The sequence continues at coordinate 2,146 of CAZBKC010000256.1, forward strand.
GGTCACCGACAGCGCCATGAAGTCGGGTTGCCGCATGTCGATGACGCGTTTGCCGATGCGCAGCGTCGACTGCGGTGCGTCCGGACGATCGATGAGTTTCAGTTGACGCGATCCCGCATCGGCCGGCGGCAGCTCCAGCGGCGCCGGACCTTCGCGCCATGTGCCGAGCGTCTCGTGGATCGCCTTCTCGGCCTTCGCGCGATCGAATCTGCCGGCGATATAGACCCGTGTCCGGCGCGCACCGAAATTGCCGTCGTAATACTTGCGGACGTCCTCGATCGTATAGCTCTGCAGCTGCTCGGGCGTTGGAAATGTCCTGCCGTAGGGATGATCGCCGTACAGCAACTCGGCCATCGCTGCCCCGGCGAGAGCCTGCGGCTGCGTCAGGGCGACGCTGAGATTGCGGGTGTAATCCTGGCGAATGCGGGGCAGTTCGCTTTCAGGCAATTTCGGTTGCGTCAGTACCTCGGCGAGCAGAGCGACTGCGTCGGGGACATATTCGGCGAGCACGTCGAGCTGCAGGAATGTCTGGTCGGGGCCGGTGGAGATGTTGAGTTCGCCGCCCATGAGCGTCGCTGCCTCGGCGATCTGCTGTGCCGTGCGCCTGGGGGTTCCTTCCTTCATCAGGTCGGCGGTGAGGTCGGCCAGCCAGGTCTGTTTTCCCTCGTTCAGATTGCCGGTGCGCACGGCGATGGCGATCGTTGCCTTCGGCACGACACCGAAATCCACGAAGGTCGCCTTGATGCCGTTCGGGAGATTGGTCGTTACGGGTGTGGGGAGCTGAAATGCGCGAGGCGGACCCGGACGCGGCGGCGCTTCCTGGGCCTGGGGCGCCTGAGTTGCCAGGGCCGCGACGATTCCGATCAACAGGCTGCGGAGCGATTTCATTTCGCGGCCTCCGCCGATGCCGTCGGCTTGCCCGGTTCGACCAGCAGCACCGTGCGATTGTCCTTGCGCAGATATTCCCGGGCGGTCTTCTGCACCAGTTCCGGTGTGACCCTGGCAAATTCCGCCTCGATACGATTGATGCGCGCCGGATCGTCGTCGAAGAGTGCGAAGCAGGCCAGGAGATCGACGAGTCCGAGCCGCGTGCTGGAACCCACCAGGTTATAGAGCTGCGAGCGGATCGTGCGGCGTGCACGATCGAGTTCGGCCTGTGTCACCGGTTCGTTGCGGATGCGCTCGATGTTTTCGTCGAAGGCGGCAAGGATCTGGGCGGTACTGGTGGATGGATCGTGAATCAGCGACGCCGACCAGAGCATCGGACCGCTGTAATTGAACATGTTGCCGAGCAGGTTGATGCCGCCGGAGACGCTGTCGGTGTAACCGCGTTTCTGCACCAGGTCCTGATGCAGGCGCGAAGACCGACCCTGCAGCAGCAGTTCGTCGATGAGCCCGAAGGCGAAGTGTTCGGGCGTCCAGCGCTTCGGCACGTGATAACCGATCGCGAGAGCAGGACGCGGCGCCAGTGCGTCGGTCAGGCTCGCGCGCTTTTCCTGGGTCTGTCGCGGCTCCGAAATGTCCGGCAATGCCGGTGCCGAACCGCGCGGAATGCTGCCGAAGTACTGCTCGATCCATTTCCTGGTCGGTGCAGTTTCGAAATCTCCCGCCACCACCAGGACTGCGTTGCTCGGCACGTAATACGTCCTGAAGAAGGCCCGGGCATCTTCCAGCGTTGCCGCATCGATATGCTGCAGGTCGCCATAGAAGTTGTGGGCGTTGTACCAGTTGGTGTTGGCGTACTGCGGCAAGTGCAGCCACGGGAAGCCGCCGTAGGGCTGATTGAGGACGTTGACCTTCACTTCCTCTTTCACCACACCCTGCTGGTTCACCAGGTTTTCCTGGGTGATGTCGAGGCTGCGCATGCGATCGGCCTCGGCCCAGAGCATCGATTCGAGCGCGTTCGACGGAAAGGCTTCGAAGTAATTGGTGAAATCGAAGCGTGTCGAGCCGTTCAGCGTGCCGCCGAGGCCCTGAACCAGCTTGAAGAACTGCCCCTTGGCGAGATTCTTCGAACCCTGGAACATCAGGTGTTCGAAGAGGTGCGCAAAGCCTGTGCGGTCCTTCGGCTCGATGCGGAAGCCGATGTTGTAGTAGATGCCGATGGTGGCCACGGGCACCGAGCGATCCTCCGAAAGCACGACGCGCAGCCCGTTGCCGAGCTTGTAGTACTCGACCGGAACGTTCAGCGCCGCCACCGGCGCCGCTTCCTTCGCCATCGTCGGAGCAGCGCCGATTGCGAACGCCATGATCAGGCTGGTGACGACGTGCTTCATCGGCGTGCTTCCAGTGGACCGTGGGAAAGTTCAGGCGTCCGTGTCGCTCACTTCGGCGCCATGCGGATCGCGCCGTCGAGGCGGATGCATTCGCCGTTCAGCATCGGGTTCTCGCAGATGTGTGCGACGAGCGCGGCATATTCCTCGGGACGGCCGAGGCGCGGCGGGAAGGGCACTTGTTTGCCCAGCGAGTCCTGCGCTTCCTGCGGCATGGCGGCCATCATCGGTGTCTTGAAGATGCCGGGGGCGACGGTCATGACGCGGATGCCGAGCGACGACAGGTCGCGCGCCATGGGCAGCGTCATGCCGACGATGCCGGCCTTGGAGGCCGAGTAGGCGATCTGGCCGATCTGACCGTCGAATGCAGCGACGGAAGCGGTCATGACGATCACGCCGCGCTCGCCTTCTTCGTTCGGCGTATTGGCCTGCATGACCGCTGCCGCTGCCTTGGCAACCTGCACGGTGCCGATCAGATTGACTTCGATCACCTTGCGGAAGGCGTCGGTAGGGATGGCGCCTTCCTTGTTGACGGTGCGACGGGCTGTCGCGATGCCGGCGCAGTTCACTGCGACGTTCAGACCGCCCATGGCGCTGTGCGCAGCGGCGACCGCCGCATTGACGGCAGATTCACTGGTGACGTCGACCTTCTGGAACCGCGCGGCGGTACCGAGGGTCTTGACCGCGGCTTCACCCGCTTCCTGATTCACGTCGAGCAGCGTGACCTGGCCGCCCGCTGCGACGATGCGGGCTGCTACCGCGTTGCCCAGACCCGAAGCGCCGCCCGTGATGACGGCGCGCACCTGATTCAGTTTCATGCGTATTTCCTCGATTAGATGCGCTGTGCGCCATCGAGCTCGATGACGC
>CAZBKC010000257.1:0-5278 GCA_964492345.1 uncultured Steroidobacter sp.
TTATACACTGGCAACCGCGGGTACGTAAGCCAGCTTTTGCCTTAATTCCCTTCGCATTTCTCAGGAACTGACTTCCACATGATCCGCAGCATGACAGGCTTTGCCCGGCGCGAGCGGCAGGGCCCGTGGGGCACACTGGTTTGTGAACTGCGCACGGTGAATCACCGGTATCTCGAGATCTCGCTGCGGCTGCCTGATGATCTCAAGGCGCTGGACAACGACGTGCGTCAGACCGTCACGGCCGCGCTGCGCCGGGGCAAGGTCGATGCGAACCTCTATCTGAAATCGAGCGGCACGTCACAGCAATCGCTCGAGATCGACACAGCGCTGCTGGATGCGCTGGTCGCACGCGTGGCCGAGGTCCGCAACCGCGTTCCTGACACGGCGCAACTGAATCCGCTCGATCTGCTGCGCTGGCCGGGAGTGATTCGCGACGCGGGCATCGACAGCAAACCCGTCCTGGCCGCAGCCCTGGAATTGATGAAGGAGTCGCTCACCGAACTGAACGACACGCGACTGCGCGAAGGTCAGCGCATTCGCGAGCTGCTGCTGAGCCGCTGCATCGCCATGCGCGCGCAGGTCCAGGTCGTGCGCACGCGGCTGCCGGAGATTTCGCAACGCCTGCGCGATCGCATCGTCGAGAAGATCTCGCAGATGGGCGTCACGCCGGACCCGGAGCGCCTCGAACAGGAACTGGTGCTGTACGCACACAAGATGGACGTCGACGAGGAAATGGATCGTCTCACCGGCCATCTCGACGAAGTCACCGGTGTGCTGGATTCAGCCGAGCCCGCCGGTCGACGCCTGGATTTCCTGATGCAGGAACTGAATCGCGAAGCGAACACGCTGTCGTCCAAGTCGCAGGACGCCGAGACCACGCGGGCCGCGGTCGACATGAAAGTGTTCATCGAGCAGATGCGCGAGCAGGTGCAGAATGTGGAGTGAGGCGAAGGCCTGAGATACGTCACCCCCGCGCAGGCGGGGGTCCATGCTGTCGATCCAGATGGATTCCCGCCTTCGCGGGAATGACAAACGAGAGGTAAAGCCAGAGAAGATTCGGGATGCAGGGCGAAGAGGGAAAACTGTTCGTAATCGCCGCGCCATCGGGCGCAGGGAAGACCTCGCTGGTGCGCGAGGTCATGAAGCGCATGCCGGCGTTGCGCTTTTCGATTTCCTACACGACGCGCCCGCGGCGCGCCACCGAGCGGGAAGAACACGACTATTTCTTCGTCGACAAGGCCCGGTTCCGGGAAATGATTGCGCAGGATGCCTTCCTGGAACACGCGGCGGTCTTCGACAATTTCTACGGCACCTCGAAGGCGCAGGTGCAGTCGATGCTCGATGCCGGCGACAACGTGCTGCTGGAAATCGACTGGCAGGGCGCGCAGCAGATCCGTCGCACCATGCCGCAGGCGCCGTCCATTTTCATCCTGCCGCCGTCGCGCGCCGAACTCGAACGGCGCCTGCGCGACCGCAAGACCGATTCGGACGAAGTCATCGCACGACGGCTGCGCGATTCGATCGCCGACATGTCGCACTGGAACGAATTCGACTACGTCGTCGTCAATGACGAGTTCGAACGCGCCGTGGCCGATCTGCAGTCGATCCTGTGCGGGCGCGGCGAGGCCTTGCGACGGGACCGGCCCGGATTGCAAACGCTGATCCGCACGCTGCTGGGTTAGCCGCAGCAGATTTTTTTCGCGTCGCGCCGGATACTGCATCCGACGTTGAACTCGGGACGATGGCGACGGACCAAGCCTGCAACGGCGCTGCGTGTGCAGCCCGGTCAGTGAGCTACGAAGGATCCATCATGAATCAACGGGTGTTTCGTCATCTGCTTCCCGCGTTCGGTCTCGCCCTGGGCGCGTGCGCTGTTTCCATGTCTGCTCTTGCCGCCGAAACAGAGCGGCCTCGCATCGTGGCCGTCTCCGGCCAGGGCGAAGTGCAGGCCGAACCCGACCAGGCCATCGTCACGCTCGGTGTCGAATCGCGGCGGCCGCGTCTCGAAGATGCACGCGCAGAAGTAACGAAGACGGTAGACGCTGTGCTCAAGCTCACGCGCGATCTCAGGATCGACCAGAAATACGTTCGCGCCACACGCATCAGCGTGCAGCCCGAATACAACTGGGACAACAACGCCAGGGAGCGCAACCTGATCGGTTATTTCGTGTCGCGGCAGGTGGAAGTCGATCTGCGCGATCTCGAGAAGCTCGGCACGCTGCTGGAGAAAGCGACCGATCTCGGCGTGAACCAGCTGGGCGATCCGCGCCTGGAATCGAGCAAGCGCCGCGATCTGGAGCGCAGCGCACTGGCGAAGGCAGTGGAAGATGCGCGGCTCAATGCAGAGACCGTGGCGAAAGCTGCCGGCGCGCGCCTCGGTCCCGCGCGCACGATCTCTGCGAGCTCCGGGTTCGTACCGGTTCCCGTCATGTCGCGTATGAAGACCATGGCGATGGCCGCCGATTCGGCCCAGGCGTCGCAGACGTACCAGAGCGGGCAGATGACCTTCAACGGCAATGTTCAGGTCGAGTACGACCTGATCGTGGGCCCGTAGCCAGTCGCGATGAGCGCCGCGGCCTTGCCCCCACCCTGCCCTCCCCCGCAAGCGGAGGAGGGTAAAGATGTGCGTCCCCTCCTCCGCGCAGCAGGGGAGGGACAGGGTGGGGGGCAGCGGAGCCGCGCCTCATTGACCATCCTCGCAGCACTGTTGTTCAGCACTTCCACGTTCGCCATCGACATACCGAAATCCGACTCGCCGCCTCAGTCGACGACGCCCGCACCCGCACCGCAAGCCTCCGTCACGCCCACAGACGAAACCGCGTTCTACGAGCGCCTGCAGTACGTCGCGCACAAACGCATGCTGGTCGGACTGGGCATCGGCGACGACACGTTGAAGTCGCTGTCCGCCGGCTCCGCGGATAGCGCCATCGGTCGACTGAGTCAGCAGAGTATTGCAGGCGATCGCAATGCGACGATTGCACTGGTGCGCATCCAGCACTGGTGCAATCGGATTTCGCAGGCCCGGCCCGCAGACATCCAGGCGCAGCTCACCCGTTTCACACCGCTGGTACCGGCGGAGAAGCTCGCACGCATGGGCGGTGTCCTCCATGCCGAACGTGCCTACCAGGAGCGCGCGCGACAGAGCTGCAGCAAGGCGCCATTCGACTATCAGGGTATCGAATCGCGCCTGCGCCAGGCTGCCGAGGCTGGCGATCCGCCGAGTGCGACCGAGCTCGCCCAGTTCGTGCGTGATCCGGCCAGGCGCGAGGCATTGCTGCAGCAGGCGGCGGACAAGAACTACGCACCGGCCATGCAGGCGCTCGGAATGAGTCGCCTGGTCGCCGTGCAGCGCGGGCAGACCACCGAGAACGTCGCAACGATCCGGTTGTTGTTCAAACAGGCAGGCCGGACGCTGCCACGGGCGAAGGTCGAGCTCGCCAATTGCATGGCGACAGGTTGCGATGGTCATCCCGCCGACGCTGGCGGTGCAGCGCCCTTCGGCTTCGATGCCGCGAAAGACGGCGAGCCGCTGGCCTTCACGTCAATGATGCGGATGCCCTGGGGGAATCGCCTGACTCGCCCGCAGATGCTCGGCTGGCAGTACTACGGCGACCGTCTCAACGAGGCCGGTTGCACGGGTGACACCTACCTCCAGAATGCCGTGGTCTTTTCGCAGTCGATCGGCGTGCTGGAGAAAGGACAGACGCCCGCGATGCTGGAGCAGGCCAGGACCCAGGGAGAAACGCTGTGGCAGCAAAACAGCGAACGGGCGAAGAAAGAGCAGGGATGCGGGAGATAAGGACCGACTGGTCTGCTGGTCAACTGGTCTGCTGGCCAGAGGAAGAGAAGAAGGGGCTCTGATCCGATTCTGGCCGACAGACCAGAGACCAGTGGGCCAGTTGGCTTCTTCGCTACGCCGCCACCCGATCCACCAGCAGAATCGTTCCATCCACGCCGGTCACTCGCGCCTTCGCGCCAGCCGGCAGGTTCGGGCCGCGGACCGGCCATTCGCGATTGCCGAGGCGCACGCGGCCGGTGCCGTTCTGCAGTCCCTGTTCGAGCACCACCACCTGGCCGATATGGCTGTGGCCGACGCGATGGCTCGCCAGAGGACTGTTTTCCTCACGCTGCCTGGCCTGGTACTGAAACCAGAAATACAGGGCGAAAACGCTGGCGGCAAAGATCAGAAACCAGACCATGATCGTCGTGTCACCGGGGTGGAACGGGGTGCGCGGAACGCAGCCTAGCAGGTGGGTTCGCGATCAAACGATGAAGACAATCACAAGTCTTTTGCGAGTCGCGTCGTTGATTTGACGAAATGCAAGGAACGCGCATCGGCGCAGCATCCTTCCCCCTGCGAAGGACGACAGATCAGCCCGCAAGCTTCGAGCGGGAACCGACTGAATGACGCTTGAGGTGAACCAGCAGCAGCGAGATGGCAGCGGGCGTCACGCCCGGCACGCGGGCCGCCTGACCCAGCGTATCCGGACGCGCCGACTGCAGACGCTGCCGGACTTCGGTCGACAGGCCGCGCACGCTCGCGAAATCGATGTCGGCGGGCAGCCGCGTTTCTTCGTGACGGCGATGACGCTCGATCTCGTCCTGCTGGCGATCGATGTAGCCGGTGTATTTCGCCTGTACTTCGAGCTGCAGCTGCACCTGTTCGATCAGCCGCGTGTCGACGTCGGGTTCCTGCATCCATTGCGGACGATCGACCGCGGGCAGACTCGTCAACGCCTCGTATGTCACTTCCGGACGCCGCAGCAGTGCATACGCATGCGCCTCGCGCGGCAGCGTCGTGCCCAGCACGGCCATGGACTGTGCTTCCGTGATCTGGTGCGGATGCACGACGGTGGCATCGAGCCGCGTCGTTTCCGTCGCGATCGCTGCAACCTTGCGCTCGAAGAAATCCCAGCGCGCGTCGTCGACGAGTCCGAGTTCGCGCCCTTTCGCCGTCAGACGCAGATCCGCATTGTCCTCGCGCAGCAGCAGCCGGTATTCGGCACGGCTGGTGAACATGCGATACGGCTCGCTGGTGCCGCGCGTGATCAGGTCGTCGACCAGCACGCCGATGTACGCCTCATCGCGACGCGGCGACCACGACTCGCGTTGCTGCACCTGCAGCGACGCATTGATGCCGGCGAGAATGCCCTGCGCTGCCGCTTCTTCGTAGCCGGTCGTACCGTTGATCTGGCCGGCGAAGAACAGTCCGCCGATGAACTTGGTTTCCAGGCTCGCATGCAGATCGCGCGGATCGAAGTAGTCGTACTCGATTGCA
>CAZBKC010000258.1:0-5275 GCA_964492345.1 uncultured Steroidobacter sp.
CACGTCTCGTGCACCACCACCTTGCTCAGCAGCGGCAGAACGGCTTTCGCTTCCTGCCACACCCAGCGGGCCAGATTCTCGCTGGTCGGATTCTCGAGCCCGGCAATCTCGTTCAGATAGTGATGATCGAGCCGGTCGTAGATGGGCTGAAAAGCAACTTTGACGTCAGCGAAGTCCATCACCCAACCCGTGTATCCGTCGACAGGACCGCTGAGGTGCAATTCGATGCGGAAGGAATGGCCGTGGAGGCGCGCGCATTTGTGCCCGGCTGGCACGTTCGGCAGTCGATGGGCTGCTTCGATCGTAAAGGCGCGGAATATTTCCATGGTTATCCGTTGACGGTTGACAGTTGACGGTCAGAACGAAAAACGCGCCGCCCTGGCAGGACGGCGCGCTGGCAACACCGGGAAACTGACGACCGCTGCGGGTCGGCTCTTTAATTCTTGCCGTCAACGGTCAACGGCCAACCGTCAACGACCCTTCACGCTGCCTTGCGTCGACGTGAACTCGATGCGCAACTGCAGGTACCGCAAGTGCAGCGGATCGTATTGCAATCGCTGCAGACGGCAAAGTCGACCGAGCCGAAGTGACGACGGCAATGCTCGCAGTACGGCTTGCGGCGTCCGCCGCGGGCGGCACGATAGGATTCGATCTTCGCCGCACTGTCGCTGCCCTGCGCTTCCGGACACTGCACCAGATCCTTGCTGACGATGGCGCGCATGAAGGTCGTAGCGCTCATCGAGCCGACCTTGAACAGGCGCATCTGTTCCTTGGCGAGACCCATCTGTGCGACCGGATCGTAAATGACGACACCCAGCTTGGGATGAAACTGAATCTGGAACGGATCGGCGCTCATGGCGTGCACTCTATGCTGTACCCGGCCAGCAGGCCGGACGGGGAACTCGAAGGTCTCGCGCTGGGGTGATTACGGGAACCCGTAATGCAGCCGCAATTGTGCTGCAACGCAAGAGTAATAATCAATCCGTGACGGGTCTCGGCGTATACAAAATACGCCTAAGGACGGGGTCATGTCCGTTCGTAGCTACCGAGATGCGGCCGGGGACGCTCTCGTTCAAGCGGGTTTGCACCGATTTGCGGCGGAACCGTGATTTTTGCCGGATCCGTCAAGGTCAGCACGTAACACTGGTGGATCTTCGGACTGCGCCTGAAATCCCACGGCAATGTGGCAGCCGTGACATCTTCGACAGCGAATGCCCCGAGCGCGTTCCGGTCGAGCCTGAAGCGCGTGAAGTTATTTGAGAACACGATCACACCGCCGGGCACGAGCAAGCCGGCGGCAAGCATCAACAGCGTCACATGATCGCGCTGCACATCGAAGTCGTCTTCCATACGCTTCGAACGCGAATGGGTCGGCGGGTCGATGAACATAAGATCGAAGCGGCGGGATTTCCCCTGCTGTTCCCTGAGCCAGGCCATGCAGTCCTGCTGCACGAATCCATGTTCCGGTCCGGCGAGATCGTTCAAGGCCAGGTTGCGCTTGGCCCACTCGACATAGGTCCGTGACATGTCGACCGTCGTCGACGCACTGGCGCCGCCGCCGACTGCGTGGACCGTTGCCGTGCCTGTGTACGCGAACAGATTCAGGAATTTCCTGCCTCGCGCCATGCCGCCGATGCGTTGCCGCGTCAGGCGGTGATCGAGGAAGAGCCCCGTATCCAGGTAGTCATGGAAGTTCACGAGGAAACGATAGGCACCTTCGCGAACTTCTTCGAACTCACGCTCGTCTCCAACCTTCTCGTATTGCGCGACGCCCTTCTGCTGACGACGCCTGCGCAAATGGATGCGCGCCTCTGGCAGGGTGAGCACATCGGGGATCACTGCAAGCGCCTCGCGGCGTCGTGCGCGCACTTTCTCCTGTTCGATGGTTTTCGGCGCTTCGTATTCCTGCACACAGGCCCATTGCTGACCGGCACCGTCGCCATACAGATCGATCGCAAACGCGTACTCGGGCATGTCGGCATCGTAGGCGCGATAGCAGTACACCCCTTCGCGCTGTGCCCACTCGGTTGCTGCCTTCAGATTCTTGCGCAGTCGATTCGCAAACATCTGCGCGCCAGGCTGATTGCGGATTTCCTGCTGGTCTTCCTCGGTCCGCGGCGGCCGCGCTGCTCCGCGATATTCGGCAGGATCGATGTCGAACCGCAGCAGCCGGCACTCGATGCGACCGTTGAACAGCGTGTGGCTGCGCGACGCATTGATGCCGATCGCCTTCGCGAGCGGTGGATTGCCGGTGAATACCGCGCCCTTCCAGCCCTCGAAGTGCTCACGCAGTTTCCGGCCCAGCAATTCGTACAGCGACTGCAGCCGTTCCTGATCGCCGATACGCTCGCCGTAGGGCGGATTCACGATCACCAGGCCGGACGCGCCTCCTTCGCGCGTCAGCTGCGCGAGATCGCGGCGTTCGATGTGCACGAAGCCGCGCAGCCGCGCGCGCTCGACGTTCTCGATCGCAGCGCGCACCGCGCCCGGGTCCTGATCGTAACCGCGCAGCACGATGCGGCGATCCGCCGCGACCGCACGCCTCTGCCTTGCTTCCTCGACCAGTCTGCGCCACAGGTCGCGATCGTGACCGAGCCAGCCGATGAAACCGAAATGACTGCGCATCGCTCCTGGCGCGATATCCAGCGCCATTAGTGCCGCTTCGATGGGCAGCGTGCCCGAACCGCACATGGGATCGACCAGTTCGCCGCCAGCTTTGGCTATTGCCGGCCAACCGCAACGGAGCAGGATTGCAGCCGCAAGGTTTTCCTTGAGCGGCGCCGCCACGCCGCGCGCGCGATAGGCACGGCGATGCAGGCTGTCACCGGACAGATCCAGGCTCAGCGTTGCACGATCCCGATCCAGTCTCACGTCGATGCGGATATCCGGCTGTTCCAGTTCGACCGATGGCCGTTCGCCCGTGCGCTCGCGCATGAAATCGACGATCGCGTCCTTGGTCTTCAGCGCTCCGAAGTGGGTATGTGTGATACCGCTGGTCGCGCCGGCAAGATCGACCGCCAGCGTTCCGGTGGGTTTGATGTGCTGCGACCAGTCGATGGCCTTGACGCCGGCATACAGCGCCTCCGGCGTCGCGGCTTCAAAGGTACCCAGCGGCAACAGGATCCTGCTCGCCGTGCGCGACCACAGACAGGCGCGATAGGCGGTTTCGAGCGAACCCTCGAATTGCACACCGAGCTTGAACTCGCGGCACTGCGTCGCGCCGCATTCGCGCAACTCAGCCGCAGTCAGATCGGCAACGCCCGGCGGACAGGAAGCAAAGAACTGCATTTTTCAGAATGAAGAGTTCACACAGAGGGGCACAGAGTACACAGAGAATGAAAGACCACGAATCCGGATGATCGATTTTTCCGGACTCTGTGACCTCTGTGATCTCTGTGTGAAATTCCTATCTCTTCGTATGCCCATCCAGCGTCAGGATGGGACCGTAGAGTTCGGGGCGGCGATCGCGGAAGACGCCCCAGGCATTGCGATAGTTGCGGATCGCTTCGAGATCGAGCGTCGCGGTGAGAATCGCTTCGCTCGAACGGTCGGCCTGCTTCAGGAGCGCGCCTGTCTGATCGGTAATGAACGATGAGCCGTAGTACGTCACGGTCCAGCGTTCACCCTTTTCCGTGCCGATCCGGTTCGACGCCACCAGCGGCATGATGTTCGACGCAGAGTGACCCTGCATCGCACGCTGCCAATGGTCGCGTGAGTCGATACCTGGGTCCTGCGGCTCTGCACCGATGGCCGTCGGATAGAAAAGAATCTCGGCGCCGAGCAACGCCATGGCACGCGCGCTTTCCGGAAACCATTGATCCCAGCAGATCGCCACACCGATGGTGCCGAAGCGCGTCTTCCAGACTTTGAATCCCGTGTCGCCGGGCGAGAAATAGAACTTCTCGTGGTAACCGGGACTCTCGGGAATGTGAGCCTTGCGGTAGGTACCGAGCACGCTGCCATCCGCATCGACGATCGCGACCGTGTTGTAGAACGCATTGCCCTCGCGTTCGAACACGCTCGCGGGCAGAACCACGTTCAGTTCTCTTGCGAGCGCCTGGAACCTGCGCACCGCCGGATTCTCTTCGATGGTCTTCGCCAACGAAAAATAGTCGGGGTTGTGTTCCTTGCAGAAGTAAGGCGTCTCGAACAGTTCCTGGATGAGGATGATGTTGGCGCCCTGTTTGGCTGCCGCGCGAATGATGCGCTCGGCAGTCGCAAGGTTTTCCTCGCGATTGTCAGTGCAGGCGAACTGGGTGGCGGCGACGGTGACAGGCATGGGAAGAGGGGTTAGTGATCAGGGGGTAGGGGGTAGACAGAGGCAGAGCTGAGGAAGAGCTTATGACGGGTGCAGGGTCAGATCGTATCGTAGCTCTGACTATCCCCTACCCCCCGATCACTATCCCCTTTCCTCAAAACGTCGGCGGCGTGCTGGCGCTGATGAGCTCACACGGCTCCGTTCCGGCATTGCGGAATCTATGCGGCACGGCACTGGAGAAGTAATACGCATCTCCCGGACCGAGGACGCGGCTCTGACCTCCGACGGTCAGCTCGATCCGGCCGGTGAGGACGATGCCGCCTTCCTCACCCTTGTGGCTCAGCATGTCTTCGCCGGTGTCGGCGCCGACCCCGTAGCTCTCCTGCATGATGGCCATCGCGCGATTGGGACGCTTGGCGGCCACCAGGCGCAGTGACACCGCGCCATCGCCAATGTCGGTCAGTTCGTCTCGACCATAGAACATCTGCGGATCTGTCTGCAGATCAAGGGTGAAGAACTCGGCCAGCGACATGGGAATGCCATCGAGTACCTTTTTCAGCGAACTGATGGACGGACTGACGCGGTTCTGCTCGATCAGCGAGATCGTGCCATTCGTGACACCCGCGCGCTTCGCCAGTTCTCGCTGCGACAGCCCATACATGACCCGGACATTCTTCAGGTGCGTGCCCACATCGATGCTCATGAGCGGTATCCCGTCGCGACACAGGATGTTTAGGATAATCGACACTCTCTACTAATCTCCAGCAAATTTCCCGGAGTTAATTGAGCCGCCTGTCGAATTTTCTTATCATCCCGGACCCCCTCACCGGAGTAGCCGACATGCCCGCACAGCCATCGCGCGCCGATCTCGAGGCGCTATGGATGCCGTTCACGGCCAATCGCCAGTTCAAGGCCAATCCGCGCCTGCTCGCGCGCGCCGAGGGAATGCACTACTGGACTGCCGACGGTCGCAGGATTCTCGATGGCGTTGACGCACCAGAGCCCCGCAACGCCATC
>CAZBKC010000259.1:0-5261 GCA_964492345.1 uncultured Steroidobacter sp.
GCAGGACAGCCACGCGTTCATTGCCGGCCTCATCTGTGTAGTCCGGCGCAGGAACGACGTTCAGTACAAACTCATCGAGCTTTTCCTGAACGATCTGCAACTGACCGAGGCCCGGGATGGCAGTCAGCGTCTTCTCGACGAGCGAAATCCCCGCGACGCGCGAACCGTCGCGACGCTTGAGAAAATCTGCGGTGCGCCCGGTGAGCCGCTCCATGATCGGCAGTCCCCTGCCACACTCGCAGCGGCGTGCCGACGGCACGCCCATATCACCCACGGCGTAGCGGATGAGCGGCATGCCCCGGTTCATGAGGTCCGTGACGATGATGCGACCTTCCTCGCCCGGTTGAGCCGGCGATCCATCATCGCGCACGAACTCGACGAGTACATGTTCGGAATTGAGATGCATACCCCGGTGCACTTCGCATTCGCTCGCGATCAATCCAACTTCCTCGCAGCCATACCGATTCGTGACCGGCGAGCCGAACACCGACTCAATGACCTTGCGCTCGCTGTCGATGAGCATCATCGATGTGGATATGATTCCGTTCACGCGCGGCACGGGGATACCGCGCTGCTGCAGGAACTGCGCGAAGATGAAGAGCGAATGGGCGTGGCCGAAAAGCATTTCCGGCCGCAGCTTGCGCATCGTCGCTGCAAAATCGGTCATCGATGCCTCGTCCAGCCGCATGGTGTCGAGGAATATCAGACGGTCGTGGAACACATTCCTAATCCTCTCCTTCAATGTGTGCGGCACGGGAGGACTCCCCCACAGCCCGGCGATCATCGAGCCCGGACGCCAGCCCGCCCAGCCATCCGTGCGCATGGCGGCTGCATTCCGCGCCTTCTGACAGGCGTCATCGAAAAAGACGCGTAGAGCTACACCGGTGGAACCGCCCGTCTTCGCCTCGACCAGAGAAGTGAGCGCGAACTCCGATGAGATCAAATTATCGACATGAGCACCGACCTCCGCTTTCTCGATGATCGGGAGCTGCCGCAGATCTTCGAGGCGAACGATCTTCGGCATGCTCGCCCAGCGCTCGCGATAGAAGCGGCAGCTCCGATGCGCGTAACTGACGATGGAACGCAGCCGGTCGAGTTGCAGCTGCCGCAAACGATCGCTATCCCAGTACTGCGACTGGCGCAGGGAACGGAGCTCCCTCAGCCGGCCGGTCCCGTCCCACAGGTCCCAGATCGGATATGTCACGTACGTACATATCGCTTGCCACATAGTTGTTTCGCCCGCCGCTGAATTGCACGTAATCTTATCGCGGTTGCGGGCGCCAAGCCCCTGCACCGCATCAAGATTGCCTTGAAGGACCGTCTTACGATCTCCAGCGTTGGCGGATCTCAGATAACGGGAGAACGACTGGTGCGCCTCGCACCATGCCGGAAAATGGCCTCGAAATGCAGTCGAAACGATCCTCTGCATCCTGGTGTGAACTGCGTCACAGGTTCGCGCCGGGAATCGGCAGACGATTGTGCGCCGCTGTGACGCTCGGCTGCAGGCACAACATAAAGTGTACGGGTGCAACGACGAAACCACGCCTCTTTCGCCGCCCCGCCATGTTCGTCGCATGTGAGCGACGACAGGTCGCGCCGCTGTCGTCGCATACCGACTATTTCCTTATGGAACTCATTGTCGACAATATGCGCTCCTCGGTCGCGTCCTCTGCGAGAGTCGGAGGGTAATTTTTCAGGGAGTGTCAGGGGGTATTGAAAGGTGCTCGGCGGTATAAAGATCGCACGCTCGCTTCTCCCAGGGAAACGGCCTCCATTCAGTTCATCGAGGTTTGGTCAATGAAATTGCATCGACAGTCCGTATGCGCTCTTTCAGTCGCATTCATCCTGGCATCGCACGCACAGGCGGCGCCCTCAGTCTCGCAGGCGTCGGGTACGTTCTCGAACGGCAATTCGGTCACGATCTCAGGAAGCGGATTCGGAACGAAATCGACGGCCTCACCGCTGGTCTTCGACAACTTCGAAGCAGGCTCATCGGGCTCGAAGGTCCTCACGGCCAATGCAGTCGTCGGCAAATGGCACAACGGTGCTGGCTACGACGTGCCGACATATTCGACCGAGCAGGCGCAGGCAGGCTCCAAGTCCGCCAAACTCTCGACAGCGGGCGGCGCTTACAATCTGTCGCTCAACCAGAACGGCAGCTATCCGGTCGTGTACATGGACTGGTGGGTCCGCGTGCAGCAGATGAGCGGCGTTTCGCGCAACTGGAAGCCGTGGCGTCTCTATGGCGGAAACGACACCCTGCAGGCGAACGCCGTGATCATGTGTAACGGCTCCGGCATAAGCATCGAGAACGGCGGCAGCAACGGCAGCTTCTGGTGGGAAGGCGGCGATTTCAGTAACGGCCAGTGGCAGCACTACCAGGTCGCGCTTAAAGCCTCCTCATCGGCGGGCTCGGCAGACGGTGCAGTTCAGCAGTACATCAACGGCAGGCTGGTCAGTAATCACACGGGCGTTGTGACGAGAACATCGTCGTCGCACTGGGATCAGATCCGAATCGGTCACTACTGGGCGATGGACGGCGTCGCCGAGTGCGGCTCGAACAGCGGCGTGAATCTCTACGTGGACAACGTGTACATCGATTCCAGCTGGGCGCGTGTCGAGATCGGCAACGCGAGCACGTACACGGCTTCGACTGTGCGAGCCATTCAGATCCCGACAAGCTGGTCGGCGAGTTCGGTCACTGTGAATGTGAACACCGGATCGTTCACGACCGGATCGACGGCCTATCTGTACGTCGTCGATTCGAGCGGTGCAGTGAATTCGAACGGGATTGCCGTGACGATCGGCGCGGGCTCCAAAGCCCCTTCCCCTCCCACGAACGTGACGGCGAACTGATCACCGCCACGTTCCTCCAGGAATGAAAAGAGGCGGCCTTGGCCGCCTCTTTTTTGTTGCGAAGCAAGTTCCCGGGACCGCTCGGATCGACTATCTGCGAGCCCTGCGCCTAAGCATGATTCCGGCAAGGCCGAGACTCAGGAGTGCCAGTGTTCCCGGTTCAGGCACACTCGATGCCGTAAAGCTGACCTGATCCAGTGCCAGCCGACCCCATTCGCCGGAGAGGAATCCCACATTCAGCGCAGTGAAGCTCAGCAGCAGCGCCGACACTGGATCGGAGAGTGCCTGAAACGCCGCTGCATCGAACGCCGGACCGCTCCTGGCATTGCCAAGGCTGAAGCTGCGACCGCCTTCCGCGACACCCAGTGCGGAGTCGTAGAACGTAGACGTCTGATCTCCGCTCAGGAGTCCGGAGGCAAAATCGTCGGACCAAAGCGGCACACCATCGGCAAGGAAGGTCACACCCGAAACGCCGATGCCATTGACGGAATATCGAGTCAGGGTCTGCGCCGAAGTCGGCGTGAGCTGGCCCATCGTGTAGTTGGCTGTGTCGAACGCTTCAGTGTCCATGAACCACGACCCCGTGATCGTCGTGGGAACAGCCCCGGGACTTGTCCAATTTGTCGGCGCACCTGGCGATGTGTTCACACCGAACTGCACATCAAATCGCACGATCGAGGCTTCGCTGAAAGAGGCAAAGCTCACGAGCGCCACGAACAATCCTGATCTCAGCATGGAGATTCTCCCTGTCGATGAATCCGATCACTTGCGCGCGTTGCGCCGCCTCGCAATGCTGCTGTCATAACAACTCACATGGAGAGCATACATCTGCATTACAGTTCGCGACAGGACGAATACTGTAAAGATCAGCGACGTAGAAAACGACTGACACAACGGGTCACCCAGCGGGGAGCCGCAGTGCCGCATGGCATACTTCACGCACGAACCGGCTCGAGACCGCGATACGCGCAACGACAATGAAAATCGCGTTTCTAATCGACACAATCAGCACGGACACTGCAGGTACTCAGAAGCAATTGCTCGAGATGATCCGTCGTCTCGATCGCACGGCGTTCGAGCCGCAGCTTATCTGCCTGTGGGAGTCTCCATGGATGACACAGAACACGCTGCCGTGTCCGTGTACGGTGCTCGGCTACCGCGGTTTCGTGAAGAGCAACTTTCCAGGCGTCCTTCGCCGGCTCGCCCGCATGTTGTCCGAGCAGCGCATCGATATCCTGCAGACGTTCTTCGAAGATTCGATCTTCGTCGCGTGGCTCGGCGCTGCATTCGCGCGGCCGAGCCCCGTGCTGCTGTCGAGTCGCAGAGACATCGGCCTGGGCCGCGAGAACCAGCCCTGGTATCACGCACTCTTCGGGCGGGCGTTGCCGTACGTCAATCGCCGATTCGCGGGCATCGTCGCCAACAGCGAGCAGGTACGGCAACACGTTTCTCAGCGAGAGCGCACGCCGCTCGCCAAGATCAAGGTTCACTACAACGGCGTCGCATTTGCTGATGCGACCATTGTCGTTCCCGCTCCCGGACTACTTGCCGCCCATTACACCGATGTCTGGATCGGAATCGTTGCAAGCCTGACTCCGGTCAAACGGCACGATCTGCTGATTCGTTCCTTCGCTGGTCTGAATGCGACCTACCCGGCTCGATTGCTGCTCCTGGGAGAAGGGCCGCAGAGAGCTGCGCTCGAAGCACTCGCCCGCGAGTGTGGTGTCGAGGACCGCGTGCATTTCGAAGGTGCCGTTAAGGATGTCGGTGCGTACTTGCGTCACATCGATATCGGCGTGCTTTGCTCCGATCGCGAGGGACTGTCGAACGCCATCCTAGAGTACATGTCGTATGCCCTTCCCGTAGTTGCCACGCAGGTCGGTGGCAATGGCGAACTGGTCGGCACCGATAACGGCGTGATCGTTCCTCCAGACGATGTGGAGGCGTTGGCAGCCGCACTGCGCGAACTCGTCGATGACCGGGAGCTGCGAGTGAAGCTCGGCGGAGCCTCCCGCAAGAAGGCGTTCACGCTCTTCTCGTGGGAGAAATCCATGTCGGATATCGAGGCCTATTACCGGTCGCTCGTGAGGCTACGCCGGCCAGTTGGCTAGCCCGCTCGCCGATTGCGGAGCAATCCCGAATACACCTCGGCGTACGCATCGAACATCTGCCTGCTCGAGAAGGTCTGCTGCAGACGCCGCCACGCATTCCCTGCGAGGGTGCGACGCAATTGCGCATCGCCAGCGAGGCGCTGAATTGCAGCCGCGAGCATCACCGGATCTCTGGGCTTGACGACGACACCGCCCTCACCGTCCGTGATGAGCTTCGGAATATCGCCGACTGCTGTCACGATCACCGGCACTCTCGACGCCACGGCCTCGAGAAGACTGATCGGCATACCCTCA
>CAZBKC010000260.1:0-5248 GCA_964492345.1 uncultured Steroidobacter sp.
CGCCGATGCTTCCGCTGCTCTACAACAACAACAACTATCAGATCGTGCAGAACAAGGACACGGTGCTGATCCTCGTCGAGATGGTTCACGATGCACGCGTCGTGCGGCTGAACGCCACGCACGGTCCATCGACCATCCGCAAATGGATGGGCGATTCTGTCGGACGCTGGGAAGGTGACACGCTGGTCGTCGAGACCGTCAATTTCCGGAAGCAGCAGAGCTTCCGCGGCGCGTCGGAGAATCTGAAAATCACCGAAAGATTCACGCGCGTCGAACCGGGCAAGATCCTATACGAGTTCCTGATCGAGGATCCGACCGCATTCACGCAGCCCTGGCGAGGGCAGGTCGCCATGAACGCGACCAACGAAAAGATCTATGAATACGCCTGTCACGAAGGCAACTATGCGTTGCCAGGCATTCTGGCCGGTGCGCGCGAAGCGGAGCGCCAGGCGGCGAGCGGCGGCGAAGGCGCGAAGCAGTAGGCGTCAGGGCGCCGATGCCACGGCAGATTGCAGGCGGAGCTGACGCTGCAGACGCTTGCGCATGCGGCGCTCGAAGGACCGCGGCCGGCGCCACAGGGCACGTTGTCCTGCGGCGAGGGCATCGCGCTGTGCATGTCGGCGGCGTCGTTTCAGCACAGAGGCAATCTCTGGAGTCATGTCGTCGCCCAGTCGCTTGCCCAGCAACCAGTAGTCGCGATCGGCACCCAGCGAATCGGTGACGCAGGCCAGTCGCTTGCGCAGGCGCGGCGCCAGGTCCAGCGCAGCGAGCTGATGTTCCAGGCATTTGGCGCGTTTGCGCCATTCATGCCGCGCCGTCGCGTCGCGGCTGCACGCGGCCGAGCGCATGGCCCGACGTGCTTTACGGTAGGTCCGGCCGAGTTCTTTCACTGCCTGCGATGTCGTCGCAACCGCCGTCGGTTGTGCCGCCATCGCTACGAGTGTATCGGCAAGCTGCTCACGCAATCGTCTGATGTCCCCGGTCGAGAGCGCGGCGTTGCGCTCCCGCCGTTCATGCTCCAGACGCGCACGCAGCCGGATTGCGGTTGCCGACGGCTGCCGGACCTCCTCCAGCACGGCATCCAGCACATCGCGCATCACGCTGGCATCCCGCGCCTCGGCGAGTCCCCGCCCGGCATCGCGCACTGCCGTCATCTGTGTGCGGTATTGCTGCCCCGTCAGCGCGGGACGCAACAACCGCAAGGCAGCCCGCGCCCGCTTCAGTCGCTTGCGTGTCTGGTGAACTGCGGCATCATCGAGCGCATCCGCTCCCAGCGCCGTGCTGGCCTGGCGCAGGCAATGCAAACAGGTATTCAGCACCTGGATTTGCGGGAGTTCGGAGCCCTTGAAAAACATCTGCAGATCTGTGACTCGGTCGGAGGCAGACAGCGATGGTGAACCTTCGCATGCGACCGGCGTTGCTGGAATAGGGTCTGGTCACACCGCCGAAACCATGTGCGCGGTGCGAGCGGGTTGTGTTATTGATTTTCTGAGAATGCCGGCACGCGCTCGCTGCCCCGGTCGCGGTCACTACGTAGCGGTTCTCGGTGATTCGCAGTGGCCGCTGGCGTCCCGGCGGTGGGAAAACTACACCAATGGCAGATACAGCGGGTCGTATCGGCAACGACGCCAACCTGCCGCTCACTGGAGGCTCGATGAAGAACTCAGGCACGGCACCCTTCGTGTTCGCAGCAATCCTGCTGCTGACGGGGTGTCAAAGCACACCGGCCCCGGAGCGTGACATCCAGTCGCTGAGCGGGGTGGAACTCTACGAGGTGCTGTGTTCGAGCTGTCACGGTGCCGCGGCGCGAGGCGACGGCCCGGTGGCACCGCTCATCAAGTCGGGCGTGCCGGATCTGACGCTGCTTGCGCGTCGCGCTGGCGGCGCGTTTCCGACCGAGGATGTGCGCCGCGCCATCGACGGGCGCTGGGACCGCAGGGCTCACGGCGCCCGCGACATGCCTGTCTGGGGCTGGCAGCTCTATGGCACAGACGCAGCCGACGAGCGAGCCCGCGTCGATTCGATGATCGAGCGTCTGGTCGTATATCTCAGATCGGTACAACAGCCGTGACGGCGGTACGCTGGAAATCGCTGGCGGTAGTTGTCATCGATCCGTTTGCCCGCACCCAGCAGGCCGCGACTCGGGCAGCGGCCATCGCCGAGCGGTGCGGTGCGCGCCTGACGCTGCTCAATGTCTTCATGGTGCTGCAGCCCACGGCGGCTGCAGGCGCACGGACCACGAGCCGCCGGCTCATTGCCGATGCCGTGCGCGAACGGCGCGCGGCGCTGGAGATCATCGCCGATCGTTTGCGCGAACGCGGCATCCGCGTTCGCGCGGTCGTGCGTTGGGACTATCCCATTCACGAGGGCATCCTGGCGCTGGTGCGCGAACTCGCACCCGACGTGCTCATCAGCGAGTCGCATCGTCGCAGCCACCTCGGCCGGCTGCTGCTGGCCAATACCGACTGGGAGCTGATGCGCGGGTGTCCCTGTCCGCTGTGGCTGGTGCGTTCGCCGCGCCAGCCGCGCAGACTCCAGGTGCTGGTTGCCGTCGATCCGCGACATGCTCATGCCAAGCCGGCGCAGCTCGACGATCGCCTGCTGAGCGCAGCGCGGTCGCTGGTGCGCCAGTTCGATGGCGAGGTCAGCGTGGTCCACGTCCATGCGGGTGATGACGCACAGAGCGTCGACGGTCTGCGGGTCGAAGTTCTCGAACTGGCGACGCATCACGGCGTGTCTGCACAGCAATGCGACATTCGGGCCGGCGATATCGCCAAAGGGGTTTCGTCCGTTGCGAAGGCGCGCGGTGCCGACGTGCTGGTCATGGGAGTCGTCTCGCGCAGCCTGCCGCAGCGCGCGGTGATCGGCAGCTCGGCAGAGCGGGTCATCGATCGGATCGCCTGCGATCTGCTGGTGGTGAAGCCTGCGGGCTTCCGGATCGAACCGGTCAAGCGGCGCAAGCCGGCCCTCTGGAGTACGTAGCGGGGCAGGGGAATCCACGCTGCACGCCGGGGCGCGAGCGGCGATGATGCGAAAGATCCATCTTCAGGAGAGGCTCATGTATCAGCGAATCCTGGCGCCGGTGGACGGCAGTCCGGCCTCGATGCGGGGACTGGAGGAAGCCATCAATCTCGCCCGTGTCACGAAGGGCACCCTGCGGCTGGTGCATGTGGTGAACGAATACGTGTTCGATCCGGTATACGCACCGGCGGTGTACTACGAGCCGCTGCTCGAATCGATGCGTTCCAACGGCCGCAAGATTCTCGCGCACGCCGAGGACACAGTCCGGCAGGCGGGCGTGGAGTTCGAGTCGAAGCTCATCGAGACGATCGGCGGCGGGGTCGCGCACCTCGTTCTCGCCGATGCGCAGGCATGGCGGGCGGAACTGATCGTCATGGGCACCCACGGACGACGCGGCGTCGGGCGCGTCCTGCTCGGCAGCGATGCCGAGATGGTGCTGCGCTCGGCGAATTGCCCGGTGCTGCTGGTACGCGACAAAGCTGCCTGAGAGAGCCGCAGGCAGCGCGGGCCGTTCCTTTATCGTGAGCACGGTGCCTGCAGGCCCGCGTGCACGTTCGTCGGCAGATATGGAGAAATGACATGGCCTACGGAAATGCGTTCGCGCCGGCACCGGCGCTGCTGACCGATCTCTATCAACTGACCATGATGGACTGCTACTACCGCAACGCGATGGAGCAGACCGCCATGTTCGAGTTCTATGTGCGCAGGTTGCCCGACCGGCGCAATTTCCTGGTCGCGGCGGGACTGGAGCAGGTGCTCGACTACCTGGAGACGCTGCGCTTCTCGGAGGAAGAGATCGACTGGCTCGCCGGCCTGCGCCGGTTCGACGATTCCTTCCTCGAGCGGCTGCGACAGTTCCGCTTCACCGGCGACGTCCTGGCGATGCCCGAAGGCACGGTGTTTTTCGCCAGCGAGCCGGTACTGCGCGTCGTGGCGCCGCTGCCGCAGGCGCAGCTCCTCGAAAGCCGTATCGTCAACCTGCTGCACTACCAGACCCTGGTGGCCTCGAAGGCCGCACGTTGCCGGCTCGCCGCGGGCGATGCGGAGCTGATCGATTTCGGTTTGCGCCGTGCGCATGGCGCCGAAGCGGCCTGCCTGGCCACCCGTGCGAGTCATATCGCGGGTTTCGATGCGACTGCCACGGTCGAGGCCGCCCGCCGCTACGGCATCCCCGTGGTCGGCACCATGGCGCATTCCTTCGTCCAGGCACATGAGCTGGAGGAAGACGCCTTTCGCAGTTTCGCCCGCTGCTTCCCGCAGGATCTGATGCTGCTCATCGATACCTACGACACCCGGCGCGGCGCCTATCGTGCAGCGAAGATCGCCCGCGAACTGCAGCAGTCCGGTGTCCATCTGCAGGGAGTGCGCATCGACAGCGGCGATCTGGCGCAGGAAGCACGCCACGTGCGCGACATCCTCGATCACGAAGGCTGCCGCCAGACACGGATCATGGTGAGCGGCAATGTCGACGAATACGTCATCGCGCAGATGCGCGCCGCACGCGTGCCGATCGATACCTATTGTGTAGGCACACGCCTCACGGTCAGCGAGGACGCGCCGGCTCTCGACTGCGCCTACAAACTGCAGCAGTACGCCGGACGGCCGTGTCGCAAGCGCTCGCTATGGAAGGAGACCTGGCCGGGCCCGCGCCAGACGTTCCGCCAGTACGACGCTCATGGCTGCATCGCGATGGATGTGCTCGGATGCGCCGACGAGGCCCGCGAGGGACGCGAGCTGCTGCACCGGGTGATGACGAACGGCCGCCGCACTGCGCCGTCGCCTTCGTTGCAGGCAGTGCGGACACACTGTGCCCGCGAACTGGCGACGCTTCCTCCCGCGCTGCATACGCTCGGTCCGTGCTTCGCGCCGATCGTGAAGGTGTCGGAGCGCCAGCATCTGCTGACGGCTGAACTGGACCGGATCGTGCATTGAGCGGCGCAGCCGCGATCTGACGGATTTTGCCGCAAGACATAGACCGGAGGCACTGCCATGGCGAAATCGATGAAAGCGACGATCTTCGTGGAGCCTGGACGGATCGAACTGACGGAACGTCCGATTCCCGACATCGGTCCGCTCGATGCGCTCATACGCGTCACGACGACGACGATCTGTGGCACCGACGTGCACATCATGAAAGGCGAGTATCCGGTCCGCAAAGGACTGATCATCGGACATGAACCGGTGGGCGTGATCGAGAAGCTCGGCGCCGCGGTGCAGGGCTATCGCG
>CAZBKC010000261.1:0-5232 GCA_964492345.1 uncultured Steroidobacter sp.
AGAATGTCAGGCTGTGACCGAAGGAAATCCCGCGGGAAAGCCTGACCCACAGGAACCACGTCATTCATCCAAAAGATGAATGCGCAGCCGATCCGACGCATGACTGCGCCAAGTCCGGCTGGCGATTGGTGTAGCGATTGCTACACTAAGCAGCCTTACCTTCCTGCCGAGCCCGTCCCGTGCGTCATCCTTCCGCTTTTCGCGCGTGCGCTGCCGCGCTGATCTGCGTTTCCGCCCTCGCCGCCTGCAGCAGGTCTGACGACGGCCACGGCCAGGGCCCCGTGCCCGTCACGACGCTGACCGTCAGCGAGCGCACCGTACCGCTGACGCTCGAGGCCGTCGGGCGCACCGAAGGCGCCAAGGAAGTGGAAATCCGCGCGCGCGTCTCGGGCATCATCGAAAAGCGCCTGTACTCGGAAGGTGCGTACGTGAAGGCCGGCGCGCCGCTGTTCCAGATCGAACGCGCGCCCTTCGAGATCGCGCTGGCGCAGGCGAAGGCCGCCGCCGATCAGGCAGCGGCGACGCTCGATCAGTCGCGTCGCGAGACCGAGCGGGTCGCGGGCCTGTACAAGAATTCGGCCGTCAGCCAGCGCGTGGCGGAGGAAGCGGAAACGTCGTATCGCTCCGCGCAGGCTGCGCATGACGCCACGCAGGCGCGGGTGCGCGAAGCGCAGCTCAATCTTTCCTATACCTCGGTCGCGGCGCCGATCAGCGGCGTCACCGGCCGCGCCCTGCACTCGGAAGGCAGCCTGGTGACGGCCAACAGCGAGTCGAGCCTGCTGACGACGATCTCGCAGACCAACCCGGTGTGGGTGCGCTTCGCGCTGTCGGAAGCGGAGCACGTCGGCCTGCGACGCGCGCAGAAGGACGGCGACCTTCCCGTCGAACTCATCCTTGCCGACGGCCAGCCCTACGAGGCGCACGGCCGGCTGAATTTCGCGGGCTCGACGGTCGATCGCCAGCTCGGCACGGTGCAGCTGCGCGCCGAGTTCCCGAATCCGCAACTGGAGATCCTGCCGGGCCAGTTCGCCACCGTGCGGGTCGCGGCCGGCACGCGACGCGTCGTCGCCGTGCCGCAGGTGGCGGTCGTGCAGGGCAGCCAGGGTCGATACGTCTGGACCGTCGACGCCCAGGGCAAGGCCACGCAGCGCCCGGTCGAGACCGGCACCTGGACGGGCAGCGACTGGATCATCAGCAGCGGCCTCGCGCCGGGCGACACGATCATCGTCGACAATCTGATGAAGCTGAATCCCGGCGTGGCGCTCAAGGTCGCCCCGACGACCGACGCGGGCAACCTCGGCACCGCCGCAGCGGCGCGCTGACATGTTCTCCCGCTTCTTCATCGACCGCCCGGTGCTCGCCGGCGTCATCGCCATCATCATCGTCATCGCCGGTCTCGTGGCGAGCTTCACGCTGCCGCTGGCGCAGTACCCGGAGATCGCGCCGCCCACGGTCGTGATCAATGCGAGCTATCCGGGCGCAAGCGCCGAAACCATTTCGCAGACGGTGGCGGCGCCCATCGAAGAGAAATTGTCCGGCGTCGAGCACCTGCTGTACTTCAGCTCCTCCGCTTCGTCGACCGGCGAGATGGCCATCACCGCCACCTTCGAGGTCGGCACCGACATCGACACCGCGGTCTTCAACGTCAATAACCGCGTGCAGCTCGCCCTGCCCCGCCTGCCCGACGACGTGCGGCGCAACGGCGTCACGGTGCAGAAGCGCTCCACGGACATGCTGCTGATCGTGTCGCTGGTCTCGCCCGACAATAGCCGCGACACGCTGTTCCTGTCGAACTTCGCGACCATCTCGCTGGTCGACGAACTCAAGCGCATTCCGGGCGTCGCCGACGTCAACGTGCTGGGCGTGCGCGACTATTCCATGCGCATCTGGCTGCGCCCGGACCGTCTCGCCCAGCTCGGACTCACGGTGACGGACGTCGCCAATGCATTGCGCGCACAGAACGCTCAGTACGCTGCCGGCAAGATCGGCGCGGAGCCGGCGCCGCCGGGACAGGAACTGGTCTACACCGTCACGGCGCGCGGACGCCTGGTCGAGCCGGAAGAGTTCGGCGAGATCGTGATCCGCGCCGATGCCGGCGACGGCGCGCTGCGGCTGAAGGACGTGGCGCGCATCGAACTCGGCGCGCAGACCTACGACACCGTCAACACGCTCAACGGCCGCCCGGCCATCGGCATGGGTACGTTCCTGCAATCCGGCGGCAATGCGCTCGAAGTGGCCGAGGCGATCCGCACGCGCATGAAGGAACTGAAACCGACCTTCCCGCCCGGCGTGGACTTTCTCCCCTCTTTCGAACCGACGCGCTATGTGGACGCCTCCATCAAGGAGGTCACCAAGACCATCATCGAGGCCGGCGTGCTGGTGATCCTGGTCGTGTACCTGTTCCTGCAGACCTGGCGCGCGACGCTGATTCCGATCATCGCCGTGCCGGTGTCCCTCATCGGCACCTTCGCCGGCCTGTGGCTGGCCGGATTCTCGATCAACACCCTGACGCTGTTCGCCATGGTGCTGGCCATCGGCATCGTGGTCGACGATGCCATCGTGGTGCTGGAGAACGTCGAGCGGCTGATGCGCGAGAAGAAGCTGTCGCCGCTGAATGCCGCCATCGAGGCGATGCAGGAAGTGTCGAGCGCCATCATCGCCATCGTGCTGGTGCTGTGCGCCGTGTTCGTGCCGGTGGCCTTCCTCACCGGCATCGCCGGGCAGCTCTACCGGCAGTTCGCCGTCACAGTCGCCATCGCCGTCGTCATTTCCGGTTTCGTGGCGCTGACGCTGACTCCGACACTGTGCGCGGTGCTGCTGCACGAGGCGAATCACGACTCGAAATGGTTCCGCTGGTTCAATCGCGCCTTCGACGCCACCACGCGCCGCTTCCTCTGGGGCGTCGACCGGGCGCTCGCCCATCGCAACCTGTCGCTCGCGATCTTCGGCGGCGTGCTGCTGCTGGTCGGCCTGCTGTTCTGGCGCATTCCGGGCAGCTTCGTGCCGCCCGAGGACCAGGGCTATCTGATCGGCAACGTGCAGCTTCCCGACGGCGCGACCCTGCAGCGCACCGACCGGGCCACCGCGAAATTCCAGCGCATGCTGGAAGACAAGGAGGCGCTGGACTACGCCATCATCATCAACGGCATGGATTTCATCGGCGGCGGCACCAAGACCAGCGCCGCCACGATCTTCCTGCCGCTCAAGCGCTGGGAGGATCGCGACATCACCGCGACCGAGTTCGCCGAGCAGATCAGCGCCGAGGCGGCGACGATCCGCGAAGCGCGCTTCAACATCATGAATCCGGCGGCGATCCGCGGACTGGGATCGGCGGGCGGCTTCGAGGTCTACGTGCAATCGCGCATCGGCTCGACGCCGGCGCAGCTCGCGGAGGTGCAGCAGAAATTCCAGGCGGGACTGGAAGCCGATCCGCGCCTGCACGACATCAAGTCGTTCTTCCGCCCGAACGTGCCGCAGCTGCGCGTCGAGGTGGATCGCCAGAAGGCGCTGGCGCTGGGCGTTCCGATCGGCGATGTCTTCGACGCGCTGCAGTCCACCATGGGCTCGCTGTACGTCAATGACTTCAATGCCTATGGCCGCACGTTCCGTGTGCAGATGCAGGCGGAAGCGCCCTTCCGCAACGAACCCGAGGATCTCGGCAACGTCTACGTGCGCTCGCAGAGCAGCGGCGAGATGATTCCACTCAAGGCGCTGATGCAGGTGAGCGAACTGAAGGGACCGGAGCAGCTCGAACGCTTCAACGGTTTCATCGCCGCGAAAGTGGTCGGCAACGGCCGGCGCGGCGTGAGTTCCGGCGAGGCGATCCGCGCCGTGGAGGAAGTGGCCGAAGCCACCTTGCCCGCGGGCTACCAGATCGCCTGGACCGGCCAGGCGTACCAGGAAAAACGCACCGGCACGGCCTCCATGTTTGCGTTCGCCTTCGCCATCGTCATGGTCTTCCTGATTCTCGCGGCGCTGTACGGCCGCTGGCTGCTGCCGATCTCGGTGCTGCTCGCGGTGCCGTTCGCCGTGCTCGGCGGACTGGGCTTCGTCGCACTGCGCGGCATGGAGAACGACATTTATTTCCAGATCGGGCTCGTGGTGCTCATCGGCCTGTCGGCCAAGAACGCCATCCTGATCGTCGAGTTCGCGCAGCGTGCCTATCTCGACGGCAAGTCCGCGCTCGATGCCGCGGTGGAAGCGGCGCGCCTGCGATTCCGGCCGATCGTCATGACTTCGCTCGCCTTCGTGCTCGGCGTCGTGCCGCTGGTCGTCGCGACCGGCGCCGGCGCCGCGGCGCGCCAGTCCATGGGTACGGGCGTGTTCGGCGGCATGCTGGTCGCGACGTTCATCGCACCGGTATTCATTCCGCTTTTCTTCGTGCTGGTGTCACGCCGTCGCAAGGCCGCGCAAAGCGTGTCTGCATCGACTCATGCCGGAGAACACGCATGAGCGCGACCGCACGCAATACCCGCGCGCAGCAGCTCGCCGCCCGGCGCGAACAGTTTCTCGCGGCCGCCGAGCGCATGTTCCTCAAGGAAGGCTTCGCCAAGACCAGCGTCAACGCCATCGTGCGCGAGGCCGGCGGTTCGCTCGCGACCCTGTATGCCGAGTTCGGCACGAAGGAAGCGCTCTTCGAGTCCGTGCTCAGCCAGCGCGCCACACGATTTTTTCCCGAGGCCCGACCGCGGCAAGTCACCGGGCGATGCGATGCCGAAGCACAGTTGAAGACGCTGGCGACGCACATGCTGCAACGCATGCTGTCCGAAGACGCTCTGGCGGTGTATCGCATCTGCGTTCACGAGGCACCGCGATTTCCCGGCCTGCGCAAGGCAGTACTCGAAGCCGGCATCCCCGGACTTCTGCAGCGGACGGCACACCATATCTCCGCGCTTGCCGCCGCGCATTCCCTGCAGGTCGATGATCCCGAACTGGCCGCCTCACAGTTCGTCGCCCTCGTACAGGGACAACTCGTGCTGATGGCCGCCTGCGGCGCCCATATCGGGCCACGCACCCGCGAGCAGCAAGTCGTTAACGGCGTGCGTGCATTTCTCCGACTCTATCCGGCGTGCAGCGGCAAGCGGGACTGAAGAACCGGATCGGAGTTCACACAGAGAGCACAGAGTCCGGAAGAAGAAATTCTCCACGGGGGACACCGGGAGCACGGGGATAAGAAATCTGCTTCTACTAAAACCCAAGTGGGTAACCGATGTTTGGTGAGGTAGATTTCAT
>CAZBKC010000262.1:0-5211 GCA_964492345.1 uncultured Steroidobacter sp.
CGACCGTCAACCGTCAACGGACAACTGTCAACCCGCTTAACTAAGCGCCATTGGAATTAAAGCCGGCCGGGGCAATGGACATCACAACTGCGCGCATCGATGCAGTTCGGGCGGGCGTCTTCAAATACACCATGATCGACTGGTGCCTGGGACCGGAATCGAACCGGTACGGAGTTGCCTCCGAGGGATTTTCTTACCCGCTACGGCTTTCGCCGCTGAACCTCACGGTTCATTTGGAGTCTGGACTTTCTCTTTGCCATGCTTCGGTGCCATCACGGTCGAAGGACAGGCAGGGGCCGTAAAGTCTCTACACTTTCCGAAAGAGCCACGGATGCGGCGTGCGGAGCAGTTGATCGAGGCTGTTTCGACTTAGCTCGGGATTGCAGTCGCGTCAGCGATCCTGTTTCCCCGAATTTGACCCCATTCACACCGGCCGTTTCCGAGCCGGGTGCTCAATTTGCTTAAGTCCCTTGCGTCTACCAATTTCGCCACCCAGGCATGGGTTGCGCGGGCAGTGTAAAGCAGAAGGGCTGCCGCCGCATGGGGTGCGCCAGTGCGCGATACCTGTCTGCTAGACTGCGCGCCGCTCGTGGGCCAAGGCCGCACACCATACAAATCAGATTCGCATCGACGTGCTCGTGCCAGACGCTTCCTCCGCTCATTTGGAAATCCACGAACTGCACCTGTGGCGCGGCGAGCGTCATCTGCTTCGTGGCGTGTCTGTGGCATTGAAGAGCGGTGAACTGTTGCAGGTGACCGGGCCGAACGGCGTCGGCAAGACCAGTCTGCTGCGCTGCGCGGCCGGTCTGTTGCCGTTCGAGTCTGGAGAGGTCCGCTGGCGCGGTCAGAGCGTCGCGGCGGATCGCGACGCATATCACCAGCAGCTTGCGTATCTCGCACACGTCAATGCACTCAAGGTGGATCTCACTGCGCTGGAGAATCTGTTGTTCAGTGTGCGGGTTCGGTATGCGCTGAGCGTCGAGCAGGCACAGGCCGCACTCAGGCGCCTGCAGATTCCACATTGCGCCGATCTGCCGGTGCGCGCACTGTCTGCCGGACAGAGGCGCCGTGTCGCCATTGCGCGAATTCTTCTCAGCGATGCGCCGCTGTGGATACTGGACGAGCCCATCACCAACCTCGACGCAGCGGGAATCGGGCTGTTCGAACAGTTGATGAGCGAGCATCTGCAGGCAGGCGGGATGATCCTGACGGCGGCCCACCAGTTGCTACTGCAGGGACGTGAGCGTGTCGGCACCGTGGAGTTGCATTGATGGCAACCGGTGCATGGCATCTGATCGTCCTGATCGTGCAGCGCGACCTGCGTCTGGCCGTGAGGCATTGGGACCAGGTGGTCCAGCCGCTCGTATTTTTCATGATCGTGACGACGCTGTTCCCGCTGGCGGTGAGTCCTTCGCTCGATGAGCTGCGACGGATCGCGCCGGGAGTCGTGTGGGTCGCGGCAATGCTGGCGTCGCTGCTCGCACTGGAGTCCCTGTTCCGGCCCGACGTCGAAGATGGAACCATGGAGCAATGGACGCTTTCAGGACAGCCGCTGTCGCTGATGTTGCTGGCGAAAACCCTGACGCACTGGGTGCTCGCGGGACTGCCTATCGTCGTGTTCGCGCCGTTCGCGGGCTATGCGCTCGGGATGTCGCATGAGGCGTGGCCGGTGTTGATCGCGTCATTGGCGCTGGGTACCGGATCCCTGAGCATCCTGGGCGCCGTCGGGGCCGCGTTGACGGTCGGGGTGCGGCGGGGCAGCGTGCTGCTCGCACTGCTGGTGCTGCCGCTGGAAGTCCCGATCCTGATTTTCGGTGCCCGCGCCGTCGATCTGGCCATGCACGGCGAGTCGGCGGCCGGTCCGCTAAACTTGCTGGCGGCGGCGCTGGTGCTGTTCATCAGCCTGGGTCCGGCGGCGATGGCGGCGGCGATGAGAGTCAGTGTGGAGTCATGAATACTCAAACACGTACGACGGGGGCGGAATCCCGGCAGCCATCGCGCTGGCTGTGGTTCTTCCAGCTCGCTTCTCCACCGCATGCCTACCGTCTGCTCGGTCTCTGGCGCCCCTGGCTGCTCTGGCCGGCGCTGCTGTTGATGGTGATAGGCGTATACGGCGGACTCGTCATGGCGCCGCCGGACTACCAGCAGAAGGACGCTTTCCGCATTATTTATGTGCATGTGCCCAGCGCGTCGCTGTCGCTGATGGTGTACGTGATGATGGCGGTGGCCGCCGCGATCGGGGTCATCTGGCGTATGAAGCTGGCGCACGCCGTGGCGGCGGCGTGTGCGCCGATCGGTGCCTGGTTCACCGTGCTCGCGCTGGTGACCGGCTCGATCTGGGGCAAGCCCATGTGGGGCACCTGGTGGGAATGGGATCCGCGCCTGACGTCCGAGCTGATCCTGCTGTTCCTGTATCTCGGTTACATGGCGCTGCGCGGATCGTTCGACGATGTGCAACGGGCGGACCGGGCCAGCGCCATCCTTGCGATCGTCGGTGTCGTGAACGTTCCGATCGTGAAGTACTCCGTGGTGTGGTGGAACAGCCTGCACCAGGGACCCAGTATTTCCGTGACCCAACTGGACAAGCCCGCCATCGCGGGCTCCATGGTCTGGCCGCTGCTGCTCCTGATCCTGGCGTTTGTGCTCTACTTCGGTGCCGTCCTCTGCACGCGTGTCCGGGCAGAAATCCTCCAGCGGGAACGAAATACAGTGTGGCTTACTGAAACAAGCCTTAAATCATGAGCTTGGGTGAATTTCTTCATATGGGTGGTTATGCCCCCTACGTCTGGTCCTGCTATGGACTGACCGCTGTCGTCCTCATCGGGCTGGAGTGGGCCAGCCAGCGTCGCCTGAAGGCAGCGCAGCAGCAGGCCCGCAGGCGGGCACAGATCGCCGGGAGCCAGTCGTGACGGCCCGACAGCGACGCATGTTGCTGGTGGCGCTGATGGTGGTGGGCGTAGGAACCGCCGCTACGCTCGCGCTCAACGCATTCCAGGACAATCTCCTTTACTTCTACTCGCCTTCAGACGTGACCTCCGGCAAGGCGCCGGCAGACCGCACGTTCCGGGTGGGCGGCATGGTCACAGAAGGAAGCTTTCACCGGCCGACGGGCAGCATGGAGGCGACATTCGTTCTGACGGACTTCGCGCACAACGTGAAAGTCCGTTACAGCGGTGTCCTTCCGGACCTGTTTCGCGAAGGACAGGGAATCGTCGCGCGCGGCAAGCTGGGCTCCGACGGCAGTTTCGTCGCCGAGGAAGTGCTGGCGAAGCACGATGAAAACTACATGCCTCCCGACGTTGCGGACACCCTGAAGAAGCAGCATCAGAAAGAAGCGGATGGCGGATAGCGGATGGCGGTTGGTCAGAGAGAAAGTCCCGGAGAGTCATTGATGAGCCAAGTGCTTCCAGGGCTAATCG
The DNA here is from genome assembly GCA_964492345.1 of uncultured Steroidobacter sp. Lineage (GTDB taxonomy): Bacteria > Pseudomonadota > Gammaproteobacteria > Steroidobacterales > Steroidobacteraceae > Steroidobacter. The sequence continues at coordinate 3,420 of CAZBKC010000262.1, forward strand.
AGCCGTACCGGAGCCCAGCCAAACCTTGCCCGGTGCTGGTCGTTTCATCGGCGCGGCTTTGCCATCCGCTATCCACTATCCGCTATCCGCTTCTGGTCCGATCATGACCGTCGAACTGGGCCACTTCGCGCTGATCCTCGCGTTCTGCCTGACGCTGCCGCAGGCGTTCTTCGGCCTCGCCGGCGCGGCGTGGCGCAAGCCGCACTGGATGGCGCTGACCAGGAACGCCGTCGTCGGCCACTTTGTGCTGACCGCCATTGCATTCGTGTGCCTGATACGGGCGTTCTATCTGAACGATTTCTCCGTGCTCTATGTCGCGCAGAATTCGAACTCGGAACTGCCGACGATCTATCGACTGGCGGCAACCTGGGGTGCGCACGAAGGATCGCTGCTGCTGTGGTTGCTGGTGCAGGCCACCTGGACGCTCGCCGTGGCGGCGTTCAGTCGCTCGATTCCCGAGGTCGTCACCAGTCGCGTCCTCGGTGTGCTTGGTCTGATCAGCGCGGGCTTCGCGCTTTTCATCCTGACGACGTCGAGTCCTTTCGAGCGTCTGTGGCCGGCGGCGCTCGACGGCCGTGATCTGAATCCGCTGCTGCAGGATCCGGGACTCATCATTCATCCGCCGATGCAGTACATCGGCTACATCGGCCTGTCGGTGCCGTTCGCATTCGCGGTCGCCGCGATGCTCGAAGGCAAGCTCGATTCGGTGTGGGCGCGCTGGGTGCGGCCGTGGACCAACGTGGCCTGGGTCTTTCTGACCTGCGGTATCACGCTCGGCAGCTGGTGGGCGTACTACGAACTCGGCTGGGGCGGCTGGTGGTTCTGGGACGCCGTAGAGAATGCGTCGTTCATGCCATGGCTCATCGCCACAGCGCTGATTCACTCGCTGGCAGTGACGGAGAAGCGCGGCCTCTTCAAGAGCTGGACGCTGCTGCTGTCGATCATGGCCTTCTCGATGTCGGTGCTCGGCACGTTCCTGGTCCGCTCGGGCGTGGTGGAGTCGGTACATGCCTTCGCCAGCGATCCGACACGCGGCCTGTTCATCCTGATATTCCTCGCCCTGTGTTCCGGTTCTGCACTGGCGCTGTATGCGTGGCGCGCGCCGCTGTTCCGCACCGACACCGGATTCGCGCCGGTGTCGCGCGAAAGTTTCCTGCTCATCAACAATGTGCTGCTGGTGGGCGCGACGCTGCTGATTCTGCTGGGCACGCTCTATCCGATGTTCCTCGATGCGCTGGAACTCGGAAAGATTTCGGTCGGGCCGCCGTACTTCAATATCGCGTTCCTGATTCCGATGCTGCCGATGGTGCTGCTCCTCGCACCCGGCATGCATGCCGGCTGGAAGCGCGCCAACTACGATCGCACCGCTCCTGTTCTATGCATTCTGTTCGTCGTCGCGATCGTCACTGCCGTCGTGTTATCGGTCGGCGTCTATGGCTGGCACTCCTTCATGACGATGGTCGGCTTCGCGCTTGCTGTCTGGGTAGGGCTCGCAGCGCTGATGGATCCCGTATCGCGCCTGCTCAGGAAGCAGTCGTTGTCCGCGGGCATCGTGGGCATGAGCGTGGCGCACCTGGGGCTCGCGCTGTTCATGCTGGGCGTGACGACGACGGAATCGTATCGCAGCGAGATCGACCTGAGCCTGCGGCCAGGCCAGAGCGCTGAACTGGCGGGTTTCCAGTTCACCATGACGAAGCTGGGCGAAGTGGCCGGTCCGAACTACGACGCCATCGAAAGCGAAATCCGTGTGACCCGCGGCGATTTCCTCATCGCCGCGGGTCACACGGATTTC
>CAZBKC010000263.1:0-5194 GCA_964492345.1 uncultured Steroidobacter sp.
GACCGTGACGCCTTCGAACAACGGTTTGGCGCCGAACTGGATCGAAACATTGGAGGTAGACAGCATTTTTCTGGGCCAACAGCGAGGCCGCGACATGACCGTCGCGGCGGAATGATTGCAGACAACCGGGAGGCGCTGGGTGGGGCGCCGGGCGCGTATGCTACCTGAGTTCGGCCCGCAGCAGGATTCTGCGAGCGATCCGGAGGCTATTCCCGGCTGGAAGCGGCCCCGATATTGAGGTTGCCGTCGAGGGCGTAACGATCGATTTCCGCCCGCCCGGCCGCGTCGAAGTGCGTGGGGGCAGGCTTGCGCATGCCCGTGGGCTCATCGTCCGTGGAAGACCGGCGGACGTTTTTCGTGGAAGGCGCGCACCGCTTCGCGATGGTCATCCGTCATTCGCGTCAGCGTGAGATGGTGAGCCTCGAGATCGAGCGAGTCCGCGAGGGCTGCGGTTTCGGCAATGTCCAGATTGCGCTTGATGTATCGGTTCGCGACGCGAGGACCCTCGCCGATCCGGCGTGCGATGTCAGCCGTGACCGCTTCAAGCTGCCCGGCCGCGACGACGCGATTCACGAGTCCGATGCGCAGCGCTTCCGTGGAGTCGATGGTCTCGCTCAGATACATCAATTCGCGCGCCTTGGCCGTACCCACCAGCCGCGTCAGGAACCAGGTGATCCCGAAGTCACCGGGAAATCCCACTTTGACGAACGCAGTCGTAAACGTCGCATTGTCGGCGGCGATGCGGATGTCGCAGGCGGTCGCCAGCGCCAGCCCGGCGCCTGCGGCCGGGCCGCGCATCATTGCGATGGTCGGTTTCGGCATCTGATGCAGAATGCGCGAACACTCCATCGCCGCGCGCAGATTGTCGGCCCACTGCTCCAATTCGCGAGCGCCGGCACCGCTCGGCTTCTCGGCGGCACCTTCCCGAAGATCCCCACCGGAACAGAATCCCCTGCCTGCTCCGGTCAGCACGACCGCTCCCACGGTCGGATCGTTGCCGGCCTCGTCGAGAGCCTGTCGCAACTGCCTGACCAACAGCACGTTCAACGCATTCAATGTATCCGGTCGATTCAGCACCAACGTGGCAACGGCGCCGTTACGCTGGACCTGGACCAGTGATGACTCGTTCATTGCAACCTCTGACGCGGACGCCCCGGGCGAGTATAAACACCGACCGGCAGCCGGCGTGAACTGCTCCACGTTTCCGCACGCAATGGCACGACTACACTCGAAAACACGAGGGCGAGTACGGGCAACACACAAACGTGATCGACCCGGCAGGTGGGTTCCATGCGGGCTGAGCTGAAAATCACGGTCGCAACGTTGATGCTGATGTGCGCATCCGCTGCACTGCACGCGGGCGAGTACAACGGCGAGTTCAGCAGGGCACGCGGAACGGACACGACGGACAGGCTCATCGTCCGGTGGCATCGTGATGGTACGGCGACCGATACCCGGCTGCGGAAAGCTTCGCGCCTGAGCGGCCAGCGCGTGCTCGGCAAGCAGTCACTCGATATCGATACGGACGTGCTGGAACTGTCGCAAAAGTTGTCCGGCAGCGACCTGTCCGATGCGCTTGCAAGGTTGCAAGCCGATCCGGATGTCGTTTATGCCTCTCCCGACTTGCGACGCAGAGCTCACGCGTTCACGAACGATCCCTTGCTGCCGAGCCAGTGGTATCTGCTGGGAGAGCAACCATCGGCAACACGCGCAGAGGCGGCGTGGGATATCACCACCGGCAATCCCGGGATGGTGGTCGCGGTGCTCGATACCGGCGTGAGATTCGATCATCCCGACCTGGGAAGGATCGAAAGTGGCGGCAAGCTGCTGGCGGGCTACGACTTCATCTCACACGTCGGGGTCGCCAACGATGGTGACGCGCGTGACGCCGATCCATCGGACCCAGGCGACTGGGTCAACGCAGCCGATCGCACACAACCCGACTTCACCGACTGCGACACGACATCGAGTTCATGGCACGGGACGCGGGTTGCCGGTCTGGTCGGTGCGCTCACAGGCAATGCTGAAGGGATCGCGGGTGCGGCCTTCAACACGCGAGTCCTGCCGGTTCGCGTTCTTGGCAAGTGCGGCGGCTACGACTCCGACATCATTGCGGCTATGCGCTGGGCCGCGGGCCTCAGCATTATCGGTGTACCGGACAACCCCACACCCGCGAACGTCATCAATCTCAGCCTCGGTGGCGACGGCGTCTGTACGGCCGCGTATCAATCGGCGGTCGATGAGATCACTGCGCGTGGCATTCTGGTCGTAGCTTCCGCTGGCAACGATGGCGGGGCCGTGAGCACCCCAGCCAATTGCACCGGCGTCCTCGGCGTCGCAGGCATTCGCCACGCCGGCACGAAGGTCGGGTTCAGCAACCTTGGACCGGAACTGTCAATCAGCGCGCCAGGCGGCAACTGCGTCAATATCGGAATCGGTCAACCGTGCCTGTTCTCGATAGTCGTGGCGACGAACAGCGGAACCACGGTTCCCGCGGCATCGATCTACACGGATCAGATTCGCTACAACGTCGGCACCAGTTTCTCGGCGCCTCAGGCAGCTGCCACCGTCGCGTTGATGCGTTCAGTGAACAGCCGACTCTCTCCGGCGCAACTTGTGACCTTGATCAGGCAGTCCGCGTCGCCCTTCCCCGTCAGCGCCGATGCCACGATACCGGCCTGCCGTGTACCGATCGGCCCTTCGGATCTGCAAGCCACCGAATGCAATTGCACGACGCAGACTTGCGGCGCTGGAATGCTCAACGCTGGTGCGGCCGTCGCAGCGGCACAACGTCCGTTTGCGATCCTGCAAACCACTGGTGCGCTCGCCGTCGGAGCCACTGTCACCATCGACGGCAGCAGCAGCTTTGCATCGAACGGACGCACACTCGTCGGCTATCAGTGGATCGCGGAGAATGTCAGTGGGTCCGCGCCCGTGATCGCATCGGCGACGCAGGCAAGTACGACGCTGCAGATGCCTGCTCCAGGCGAATTCACGCTGCGACTGATCGTGAGCGACGATCATGGAGCCCAGGACAGTGAGGCTGTAACCCTCGCTGCCGCCCCACCTGTGTCCCCTCCCGCACCCTCAGGACGATCCGGAGGCGGTGGCGACTTCGGCTGGGAATTGCTCGGGCTGCTTGCGTTGCTGAGAAGAAAACAGAAAACGCGGAACAGCCGTATCGACCTACTTGAGTTCGTGACTCTTGTGACTCTTGCTGTTACTTGGCGTCGGGCAAACGATTGACGAGCCCCACCAGATATTCGTTGAACTTCGCGCCAAGGCTCTCGTGCTTCAGTGCATATTCGACCGTGGCCTGCAGGTAGCCGATCTTGCTGCCGCAGTCATAGCGTTTGCCTTCGAATTCGTACGCATAGACGCTCTCGTCGGCCAGCAGATCCGCAATGGCGTCGGTCAATTGAATTTCGCCGCCAGCACCACGCCCCGTACGTTCCAGTTTCTCGAAGATCGTCGGTGACAGCAGGTAGCGACCGACCACGGCGAGTGTCGACGGCGCGTTTTGCGGCCGCGGCTTCTCGACAATCTGCCTGACTCTGGCCACGCGACCGTCGGCCTCTTCCGTAGCCACGATACCGTACTTGTCGGTGTCGGCTCGCGGGACGGTTTCGACACCCAGTACGCTGCCGCCGCGCTCGGCAAAAACAGCGGCCATCTGACCCAGGCAAGGTGTGGGGGCGTCGATCAGGTCGTCGGCAAGATGCACGAAAAACGGTTCGTTGCCGACAACGGGTTTCGCACACAACACCGCATGACCGAGACCCAGCGGCGAAGGCTGGCGGATGTAGATGCAGCTGGCCCACGAGGGAACGATATCGCGCAGCGTCTTCAGCAGCTCCGACTTGCCCTGCGCCTCCAGCGCTTCTTCCAGTTCGTGATCGGTGTCGAAGTGATCTTCGATGGCGCGCTTCGAACTGCCGGTGATGAAAACCAGCTTGCGCGCACCTGCAGCCAATGCCTCCTCGGCCGCATACTGGATGAGAGGCTTGTCGACGATCGGCAACATCTCCTTCGGGCTCGCTTTCGTCGCGGGAAGAAATCGTGTGCCGCGTCCTGCAACCGGGAAAACTGCCGTCCGGATCTCTTTCGTCTGGGTCACTGCCGCGTCTCCTTGGATTGACGCGGCGATCATAACGCAGGCCCACCGCATCAAGATGACGCCTGTCACACGACAGGCGTCATCCGAATCAATCTGGGCCGCAACGCTGCTCCGCGGAGGAAGGTTCCCGCGGGACGCAGCTCAACCCGCCTTCTTCCCCGGAGCGGCCGCATCGACCCGGATGTTGCTCCGGTTGCGCTCCAGCGTCTTGGCCCCGATGCCCTTGACCCTGGACAGATCGTCAGCGCTCTTGAATGCGCCATTCTTCTCGCGATAGGCCACGATGGCCTGCGCCTTGCTGAGACCGATTCCCTGCAATTCTTTCGCGATGGTCGCGGCATCGGCCTTGTTGATATCGACCGGACCGGCCCAGGCGAGCATGGGCGCCAGACTGGCGATCAGGATCTGAACCGAGCGCCGGGTTGCAACAGACAGCTTCGAATTTGACATTGGCTTCTCCCTGCCATTGAAAATTGATGACTACGCTGCGTCACACATGTGGCCCGCAGCACAGCCATGGTGCCCTGCGGCTGCGCCGTCTCGATTGCGAATAACCGGTAAAACAACGCAGAAATGCATCTGCGTGCAGGACGCTCTCAGTCTGGCTTGCGGCTTGTGAGGGCACCGCTTCGAGCGCTCGCCTCTGCCAGGCGCAGCGCGCGACGCAACCGACCACGCTCGTTCAGAAGCTCAGCAACCCAGTAAACGCGGCTCGCAAGACCGAATATCAGGCCAAGGGTAAAGGCGATGACGAGAGCCAGTCCGAGAGGGGAAACGAGACGGCCGAATGCAAGTTCGATCTCGACCCGACCCGAGTTCATGGCACTGACGAGAAGCGCCAGGAATGCGGCAAGGACGATCGATCCGACTGCAAGGAAACGCCGCATGGTCGATTGCAGAATCAGTCGCGAATCGCGTTACCCGCTCCATCGTTGACGCGTTCACGCAGATCCTTGCCGGGCTTGAAGTGAGGCACGTTCTTGCCCGAGAGCGCGACGGTTTCTCCGGTCTTTGGATTACGTCCCTGACGCGGCGGACGGAAATGCAGCGAGAAGCTGCCGAAGCCGCGAATCTCGA
>CAZBKC010000264.1:0-5179 GCA_964492345.1 uncultured Steroidobacter sp.
CGGCACGAAGCCGCCGCGCGGACCCATGCGGCTCGCGAGTTCCAGCTTCGAGCCTGCCGCGACGAGTTGATCCACCGGCAGTTCCTGCAACTTGCGCACCTGATCGCGCGGGATCTGCAGTTCCTGCAAAAGCCGGTCGGCCCACTCGGCCGCCTTGTCCGGTGTCGGCAGACGATTCGCAGTGCCGCTTTGCAGGATCGCGCGTTGAAACAGCCCGGCAGCCTTCGGCATTCCGAGCAGCGTGCCGATCTTGCCGCCGCCGCCGGATTCGCCGTGCACCATCACGCGCTGCGGATCGCCGCCGAATGCCTCGATGTTGTCGCGCACCCATTCGAGCGCTGCAATGAGGTCGAGCTGGCCGACATTGCCCGAACGCGCGAAGGCCGGATCGAATTCGCCGAGGTGGGTGTAGCCGAGCACGCCGAGCCGGTGATGCAGTGAAACCGTGACCACATCCTGCCGCTTCGCGAGATTCGTGCCGTTGGCGCGCGCGCCGGCTCCGCCGCCGATACTGAAGCCACCGCCGTGGATCCAGACCATGACCGGGCGCTTCTGCCGATCGATGCCCGGCGTGAAGATGTTGAGTACCAGGCAATCTTCGCTGCGCGAGGAAGGCGCATCCGGCTGCGTACCGAAGAAGGTCGCGAAGTCGCGGCCCATACCGCCCGCAGGATTCATGCTCGAAGCACCCTGAGGTGCGAGCGGACCCCACTCCAGACAATCGCGCACACCGCTCCACGGCGCCGGTTTCTGCGGCGGCATGAATCGATTCGCACCGGCAGTCGACGCACCGTATGGAACACCCTTGAAGGAATACACCCCGTCCTTCAACGCCCCACGAACCTTGCCATAGGCCGTGTCGACGATGGGTTCGGTGCCCGCAGCCAACGCTGGCGACAGATGCACGGCTCCGGCCAGCAACGCCGTACCCACAGTGAACTCGCGACGTGTGATCTTCATCGGACCCCCCACTTGTATTGAAGTACCGCCCAAGTAAGTGGCATTGCCACAAAGGCGGCAATAGGAGTGACCGGATTTCAACGGTAAGGACCGTCGCCAGACAAGAGTTATATCGGCAACTGCGGCAAAGACGTGGGCGCGACTATCGCTCCCAGGCGGCGCTCAGTTCGAATCGCAGGCCGATCGTCCAGCCCGACCCGATCTCGGGATTCATTCCGGGATTGCGGATGTATTGCGCATCCGCCTGCAGGGCCAGCCAGTCGGTGGCGTCGAACCGGTAGGTGAACTCATAGTTGTATTCGCGGGCATCGGTTGCGATGCCGGCATCGGCCTGCGCGCGCCGATAGGGATCGCCGAGTTCCGCAAGGGCGATGGCGATGCCGATCTGATCCCGGCCCGACAGCAGCAGTCCGCTGTAGACGACACCGGCACCCAGATAGCGGCCGATCGGATTGATGCCGGACTCGGCCGCACCGACGCGCAGGAACAGATTGAGCCCCTGCTCCGCTGCGTCCGCGAAGAATGTCGGGCTTTCGACCAGCGCATAGACACCGGCATTGTCGTCGCGCTGCAGCGGATCGCCCGCATCCGTCGTTGCGGTCAGATCGTCGAACGCCGCCGTGTATTGCCAGTAACCGAGACCCGTTCGCAGGCCGGATTCGGCCCGGTAGTTCACTTCGCCCACGAGCAGCGCACCCTCTTCGCTCGACAGCCTGATCGCCGTCCGATCCGGCCGGTCCGGATCGCCGGGCACACCGTCGAGCGCCGCCGCCTGCAGCGTCCACGCACCGAAGGTTTTCTGCCCGCGCACCGCAAGGCTCGTCACCGGGAAGATCGAAGGACCGTTCTGACCCGACTGCGCGAGATCCGGACCGATACCGTGCGAGGGATTGATGAACAGACCTGCGGTCTCGATGCTGTCGAACTCCGAATTCAGATCGTAGAGACCGAAGCGGATCGACTGCTCGCCCCTGCCGAACTGCCACTGCGACCAGAGTTCGTACAGTCGCACTGCCCGGGTCGCTTCGATATTGCTGATGCCCTGCATGGCTCCGGCCAGATCATCCGCGAGCGTGTGACCATTGTTGTAGATCACATGACCGAAGAGCTGCAGCCCCTGCAGCCCGAGCAACTGTTCGCCATCGACCGTTGCGGTGACGTCCAGGTTGTCGAGATACCGCTCGCCGGTAGCGATGCCCCCGGAGACCTGGCTCCAGACCTCGCCCGTGTAGGCCGACTCGATCTGCAGCGGGCTGTTACCCGTGCACCCGTCACAGTCAGGCGCGCCCTGCGACATGGCTGACGACGCGGCGATGAAACAGACCAGGCCCGTGGACAGGCGATCCATAAAGGTGTCCGACGTGAAGACCGATGACATGTCTACTCATCGGCCCGTCCGCTGCCGCACTGAACACCGCACCCCTAAGGGAAACCCTGATTCTGTAATCCCCGGGAAAGTTTTCCGTCCGGGCGGCCGATAGCCGTGCAGTAGAGACAAAACCTTACTTCGGGCGGAGCGTTGTTCATGCAACTGACGATCAAGTCGCGGCTCATTGGCCTGGTCGCACTCATGCTGATTCTGATGGCGATACTGGGAATCACTGGCCGCCACGGGCTATCGGTGGTGAATCAATCGCTGGACAGCGTCATTCTCACCAGCCACACGCTGCGCAATCACATCGAAGGCGACATGATGCACGACGCGCTGCGGGCCGACGTACTGTCTGCGCTGCTGGCCGAATCGGCTCAGGAGCACGACGCCGCGATCGCCAGCGTGCACGAGCACGCCGAGATGTTCCGTCTGCTGATCGACGCCAACTATCAGCAGGCTGAAGGCGACACGCGCAGCGCGCTGGAGGAAATACGGCCCGCCCTCGAAAAGTACATTGCGGGCGCAGAAGCCATCGTCAACACCGTCGCCACCGACAGGGCGCAGGCGGGCAGCATGCTGCCCGGGTTCCTCACGGCATTCAAAGATCTCGAAGGTCGCATGTCCGAGGTCAGCAGCCGCATCGAAGAAAGCAGTGACCAGGCGGAAGTTGCGGCAGCGGATGCCATCGCACGATCCAACAAGGTCGGCCTCGTCATCCTCGCCGTCGCCGCCGTCATCGCGCTGGCCGTCTCGTGGATGATGGTCCGGTCGATCGCGCGCGGTATCGCCCAGCTTGCCAAGACCATCACCCGCATTGCGCGCGGCGAACTCGGTCGTGACATCAGAATCACCAGCCGCGACGAACTCGGCGAACTGATGGCTGCGCTGCATGGCATGGATCGCAAGCTCAGCGAAATCGTCGAGTCCGTCTACGGCAGTGCGGAGCAGGTCGGCACGGCGGCGCGCGAACTCACGCAGGGCAACGACGACCTCAGTCAGCGCACGCAGGAACAGGCCGCTGCGCTGGAGGAGACGGCATCGAGCATGGAACAGATGGCCGCCACGGTGAAACAGAACGCGGACAACGCACGCGAGGCCAACCAGCTCGCGGCCAGTGCGCGTGGCCAGGCGGACAAGGGCGGTTCGGTCGTGGAGCGCGCGGTGAGCGCCATGAACGAGATCAATGCGTCGAGCCGCAAGATCTCCGACATCATCGGGGTCATCGACGAGATCGCCTTCCAGACGAATCTGCTCGCGCTGAACGCTGCTGTCGAAGCGGCGCGCGCGGGCGAACAGGGCCGCGGCTTCGCCGTGGTCGCCTCCGAAGTCCGCAATCTCGCGCAGCGCAGCGCCAGCGCCGCACGCGAGATCAAGGTGCTGATCAGCGAGTCGGTGGACAAGGTCAAGGCGGGAACCTCGCTCGTGGACGACTCGGGCCGCGCCATCGCCGACATCATGGACAGCGTGAAGAAAGTGACGGACATCGTCGCGGAGATCTCCGCGGCCAGCGAGGAACAGTCGTCCGGCATCGATCAGGTCAATCGCGCCATTGCGCAGATCGACGAAGTCACACAGCGCAACGCGGCCCTGGTCGAGGAAGCGGCGGCAGCGAGCAAGTCGATGGATCAGCAGACCCAGGAATTGCTGGCCGCGGTAGGCTTCTTCAGTCTCGAACGGCACGGCACAGCGCGCGCCGTTGCCACAGCCGTCGTGCCTGGCGTGACTGCCGACGCCGACAATGCGGACGATGCCCTGCCCGCCCAGATGGCGGCGTAAGGACCAGGCGGGTCATATCCCCACTTGAGGAACCTCTGATCAATTCGTCACTATGAAGCCGGTACACAAACGAGCACAAAGGAGCACAAGGCAAGAACGTCCAAGCAATTCTTACTTTGTGCTCTTGTGTGCTCCTTTGTGTACGGGCTTTGCTCTTCACTGATCGCAACCGTACGAATACCCGCCGTACGCAGCCCCATCACGGCTCCTCTTCCCTGAGCCCCCTCAACGGACGAACGCCGAATGCCAGGAGCATCCCGCATGATAGCGGGGACACGCACTGGCCGCTGATACTGATACGCCGCAAAACAGGCAGACAGACGTCAGGTCAACTACGCATGTACGATGCCTGTCCAGAAGCGTATTCGATAGGCATAAGACAGCCTTAGACACAATGGCGCTTAGTTAAGCGGGTTGACAGTTGTCCGTTGACGGTTGACGGTTGACGGTCGGAAAGGGAGGCATTTTTCTGGCCGTCAACCGCCAACTGTCAACCGTCAACTCGTTAAGTAAGTGACATTGGCCTTAGACAGCCTTGAATCCGGCAGAGATTGCCCAACACGATCAAGAACAGAACAATGAGGGCAACGACCAGATTCATCCCGCTGCTGCACGCGTATCCCGTGGAACGAGTTGCAGGTGCGCAGCGTCGTATCAATGAGGTGCCGCAACCCGCGGCAAGTGGAGTCGAGATGCAAATCCAGATCAATCACGGCAGTCACGTGCGCATCGCCCAGGACACTTCGGAAAGACTGGCGCAATCCATCGAGGAATCGCTGTCGCAGTACAGGAATCAGGTCACCCGTGTCGAAGTGCACCTTGCCGATCTGAACGGAGGAAAACACAGCGAAGCCGACAAGCGCTGCACGCTGGAAGCCCGGCTCGATCATCTGCAACCCGTTGCCGTTTCTCATGAGGCTCCATCGATCAAGCTGGCGATCGATGGCGCATTGAAGAAACTCGAAAGCGCGCTGAGCCATACCATCGGCAAGCGCCGCACGTTTTAAAGAACGAAGCGGTTAGCGGTTGGCGGTTAGCGGTTAGCGGTTAGCCAGGAACGCTATCGCGTCC
>CAZBKC010000265.1:0-3787 GCA_964492345.1 uncultured Steroidobacter sp.
GGATCGCTTCGCTCGCCCCCATCCCAACCTTCCCCCGCAAGCGGAGGAAGGGGCAAGAAACAGAGCCGCTCGATTGAAGGTCCGCCGCCATCGCATTCCGGCAGGCGCCTCCGGTATTCTCGACAGCATGCAAGGCGCTGCGAATCCACAAGTCTGGCTGCGTTCTCCGCTCGGCGAACGGCTCTACGCACTCGAACGCAAGTTGGCGAGCGAGGCGTTGGCGCAGGTGTTCGGCTGGCAGTTGTTGCAGATCGGTCTGTGGGGTGAAGACGACGGGCTCATTGCCGACGCGCGTACGCAGCGCAAGTTCGTGCTCGGCTGGCATGGACCACGCGCCGCCGCTGCCACGGAACAGTCGGCCATGATCCGCTCGCGCACCGATGCGCTGGCCATCGCCTCGGATTCCGTCGACGCCGTGCTTCTGCCGCATACGCTCGAATACGAGCCCGACCCGCATGAAATCCTGCGCGAGGTCGGACGCATCCTGTCGGCTGAAGGCCATCTCATCGTGCTGGGCTTCCGGCCGTTCTCGAGCTGGGGCATGCGGCATCTGTTTGCGCGGCACGGATTTCCCCCGGGTGCCGAGCGATTGATCGGTGAACGGCGCCTGCGCGACTGGCTGAAGCTGCTCGGCTTTGAAATCGTCGATGCGCGTCGCTACCTGTTCGCGCTGCCATGGGGCGCGACGGCCTCGCCCGAGGGATTCTTCGAACGCACGGGCGAGCGCCTGTGGCCGCTCTTCGCCAGCGGCTACATGCTGAAAGCGCGCAAACGGGTCTATGCCCTGACACCGATCCGGCCGCGTTGGCGGCTGCGCCCGAAAGTGGTCGGAGGTCTGATCGAACCGACGACGCGTACGGAAGGCTGGGGACTGGGGACCGGGGACTGGGGCCAGAGAAGTATGCCGGCTGCGCCACCCCCGGATGTTTCATGACCGACCATCGCTCCTCCAGCGGTTCGCCCTCAGCCTCCAGCCTCCAGCCTCCAGCCCCTCGCGCTCCTGCGCCGGTCACCATCTACACCGACGGCGCCTGTCGCGGGAATCCCGGTCCCGGCGGCTGGGGTGCCGTGCTGTCATCCGGCGATCACGAAAGGGAACTCAAGGGTGCCGAACCGGAAACGACCAACAATCGTATGGAACTGACGGCGGCGATTCAGGCGCTGGCGGCCCTCAAGCGTCCGTGCGAGGTCATGCTCTACACCGATTCACAGTACGTGCGCAAAGGGATCACCGAATGGCTGCCGCAGTGGAAGCGTCGCGACTGGAAGACTGCCGATCGCAAGCCAGTGAAGAACGTCGATCTGTGGCAGGCGCTCGAGTTGCAGATCGAACGGCACCGGGTGGACTGGCACTGGGTGAAGGGGCACGCGGGAGTGCCGGGCAACGAACGCGCCGATCGGCTCGCGAACGAAGCGATCGACGAAATGCTGATGAAGGGGATAGTGATCGGGGGGTAGGGGATGGTTCAGAAAGCAGAAGTGCAATCTGTGCGTTGTTGTCGATACCTCATTGAATCATTCGGTCCGCTGCCGAGAAGCTAAAGTAAACGCTGATCAAGTCCTCATCTGTCGTTCCCGCGCAGGCGGGAATCCATCTGAATCAGGAAGATGGATCCCCGCCTGCGCGGGGATGACGACTTGATCAGTGCCTACCTAAACGGGTTACTGCATGCGCTATCATCCGACCCGGCTCTGACTACCCCCTGCCCGCTGCTCACTACCCCTTCCGCATGAACTTCATCGACCTGAAGACCCAGTATCAGCGTATCCGCGAACCGGTGAATGCGCGCATCCAGGCCGTGCTCGAGCACGGCCAGTACGTCCTGGGGCCGGAGACGCTCGAGCTTGAACAGCGCCTGGCGCAGTTCGTCGGCGCAAAGCATTGCATCGCGGCATCCAGCGGTACGGATACCTTGCTGATCGCGCTGATGGCCATCGGTATCGAGCCGGGCGACGAAGTCATCACTTCGCCGTTCACATTCATTGCGACGGGCGAAATGATTGCATTGGCGGGCGCCAGGCCCGTGTTCGTCGACATCGACCGTCGCACGTACAACATCGATCCGGCATTGATCGAGCAGGCCATCACCCCGCGCACGAAGGCCATCATGCCCGTGTCGCTCTACGGTCAGTGCGCGGATTTCGATTCCATCAATGCCATTGCAGACAAGCACAACCTGACCGTCATCGAGGATGCTGCGCAGAGTTTCGGTGCCCGCTACAAGGGCAGGGCGTCATGCGCGGTGTCGAAGATCGGCTCGACGTCGTTCTTCCCGTCGAAGCCGCTCGGATGCTACGGCGATGGCGGAGCGCTGTTTACCGACGATGACGCGCTCGCCAAGGTCATGGGCGAGATCCGTGTGCACGGGCAGGATCGGCGCTATCACCATCCGCGACTGGGCATCAACGGACGACTCGATACGTTGCAGGCGGCGATTCTCCTGAGCAAGCTCGATATCTTTGCCGACGAAGTCGAAGCGCGCGCACGCATCGGTGCCCGGTACACGCAGATGATCGATGCTGCATTCGCAGGGCGCGGCGACGTCACAACACCGACGGTGGCACCGGGCTGTACCAGCGTCTACGCGCAATACACCGTCGAGGTGCCGAACCGCGCGGAGGTGGAAGAGGGCATGAAGGCGCGTGGCGTCCCGACCGCCGTGCACTATCCCGTTCCGTTGCACCTGCAGCCGGTTTTCGGCTACCTGGGACAGGCAAAGGGCGCCTTCCCGGTGTCCGAAGCCGCGGGTGCACGCGTCATCAGCCTGCCGATGCATCCGTATCTGACGGAGGAACAGCAGGTGCAAGTGGTGAAGGCGTTGAAGGAAGCGGTGACGGAAGCGGTGACGGAATGAAGCGGATAGCGGATAGCGGATCGCGGATGGTCGGAGGTGCCGAAATGCACGCCGTGCAAGCGGATCTCTTCCGGTGTTTTGGGCTATCCGCCATCCGCCATCCGCTATCCGCTTCTTTCTGAACATGCGCCAGATCGTCCTCGACACCGAAACTACCGGCCTCGAGCCCGAACAGGGGCATCGCATCATCGAAATCGGCTGCGTCGAAGTCATCAAGCGACGCAAGACCGGCCGGACTTTTCACCGCTACATCCGTCCCGATCGCGAAGTGGATCGTGGGGCGCTGCAGGTTCATGGCATCACGAATGAATTTCTGGCGCAGCAGCCCAGGTTCGCGGAAATCGCCGACGAGCTGATCGAGTTCATCGGCGGTGCCGAACTCATCATTCACAACGCAGCGTTCGACGTGGCCTTTCTCAATGCCGAGCTGAATCGCCTGCCGGTCCGGCGCAAGGTTGCCGAGATCTGCGGCGTGCTCGACACCCTGCCGATGGCGCGCCAGATGCATCCGGGACAGCGCAACAGCCTGGATGCGCTGTGCAAGCGATATGGCGTGGACAATTCGCATCGTGAACTGCACGGCGCATTGCTGGACGCGCAAATCCTGCTCGATGTCTACCTGGCGATGACGGGCGGCCAGACGGCACTCATCCTCGATGAAGCGAAAGAAGTGCAGGCGACCGTCGTCGTCGAACACGAGATCGTCGTACGGCCGGTGGGTGAATTGCTGGTGGTCCGCGCCTCGGACGAGGAACTCGCCGCGCACGAACGCCTGCTGGCGGCGGTCGACAAGGCCAGCGGCAGGAAGACGCTCTGGCGTGCCCTGGATACACCGCCGGCGCTGGCGGCAAACATGAACTGAAGGATTGCGTCGGTTAGCGAATCTCTGATTTACCTCTTGTTCGTCATTCCCGCAAAGGCGGGAATCCATC
>CAZBKC010000265.1:3797-5174 GCA_964492345.1 uncultured Steroidobacter sp.
TCGCGGGGGTGACGGAGTAAATCAGACCTTCCTCAGGTGCGCCTCCGGTCCCCTCCTCCGCTTGCGGGGGAGGTCAGGGAGGAGCGGGCCACGCTCGTCAACGTCTGGATCGGACAAAGAACGCATGACGCCCTCGCTCCCGTCCGCCTTCGCGCGGAACTTTCTCGGCAATGCGCCTGGCTGGTACAAGCAGGCCGTCGTCGGTTTCCTCATTCTGAATCCGCTGATTTTTTTCTTCGGTGGCACCCACGGCCCGGCCGTCGCCGGCTGGCTGCTGCTCCTGGAGTTCATTTTTACGCTGGTGATGGCGCTCAAATGCTATCCGCTGCAGCCGGGCGGGCTGTTGGTGATCGAAGCCGTTGCGATCGGGTTGACGACTGCCGAATCGATCTACGAGGAGACGGTGCGGGCCTTCCCGGTCATTCTCCTGCTGATCTTCATGGTGGCCGGCATCTACTTCCTGCGCGAAATGCTCCTGTTCGCGTTCACGAAGATCCTGCTGAGTATTCGCTCCAGGGTCGGCCTGTCGCTGATCGCCTGCATGACGACAGCGCTGCTGTCGGCATTTCTCGACGCACTCACCGTGGTGGCCGTGGTCATTACTGTCGGCATGGGCTTCTATGCCGTCTTTCATCGCTTTGCTTCAGGCAAGGACATGCCAGGCGATCACGACGTGGGTCACGACATGGACGTAGCTGAACTGCATCGCAGCGACCTGGATGCATTTCGCGCCTTTCTGCGCGGATTGATGATGCATGCGAGCGTGGGTACGGCGCTCGGCGGTGTCACGACCATGGTTGGCGAGCCTCAGAATCTGCTCATTGCAGAGCAGGCCGGCTGGAACTTCGGGGACTTCTTCCATTTCGTGGCGCCCGTATCGATGCCGGTACTGGCGATCGGATTGCTCACCTGCGTCTGTGTCGAAAAATTCCGTTTGTTCGGCTACGGCGTATCGCTGCCCGCGAACGTCCGTGGTGTTCTCGAAGAGCACGACCGGATCGAATCCGAGGCGCGCACCGATCGCGATCGGGCGATCCTCGCCGTGCAGGGATTGGCAGCGGTGCTGCTGGTCCTCGCGCTGGCAACCCAGGTCGCCGAAGTCGGACTGATCGGATTGATCGTTATCGTGCTGACCACCGCGTTCAACGGCGTCACGGACGAGCATCGACTTGGCAAGGCCTTCGAAACAGCGCTGCCGTTCACCGCACTGCTGGTGGTCTTCTTCGCGGTCGTGGCGGTATTGCACGACCAGCACCTGTTTGAACCTTTGATTACCTTTGCCCTGAGTCATGAAGGCAAGGCGCAGGTCGCGTTTTTCTATATCGCCAATGGCCTGCTCTCGTCGATCAGCGACAATGTGTTCGTCGCCACCATTTA
>CAZBKC010000266.1:0-5151 GCA_964492345.1 uncultured Steroidobacter sp.
CTCCTGCGAATAGTTGGCGATGTTCTTCGGCGTCAGTTTCTGCAGGTCCGCCGCCGTGAGCGGAAAGTCGTGTTCGACACGCGCGAAATCCGGCTTGCTCAGCCACGGCTCGCCGGCCTCGGCAAACGGCAGCTTCGGCGCACGATTGAGTTTGGCGTTGATCCAGTCGCAGCCGGAGAGAGCGAAGAGCAGAACCAGCAAGGCCAGAAGGCCGGGGGCTGGGGGCTGGGGGCCGGAGCCAGAACGGCGAGAAAGGTCGCTACGCATTTCGTGACCCTCTATTCCGCAGCACCCAACTGCTGCCCGAATTCAGTCGTGCTGAACCCCTCTGACCTCCAGCCTCCAGCCTCCAGTCCATAGCCCCTCCTCAAATCGTCGCCAGGAACGCCGTCAGCGCCTTCTTGTCGGCCGCGGACAGTGCGTCGCCGAACTTGTGGCCCTGGTTTTCGACCAGCGATGCACACGAGCTGTAGGCCTCGAGCAGAAGGGGCCGCTTGCGGATCTCCTCCACCATCGTCTCCGGGTCCTTCATGATTTCGGCACGCACGGCGCTGAGCTCGGTGAACAGAACCGTGCCCTGCTGCTCGCCAAACCTCTTGTTGAGGCTGGCACGCAGGTCGTCCGGATGCAGCACGGACAGCACCAGATCGTCCGCAAACTGCTTGTGCTGGAAATTTCCCAGCGCGCCGGCGGTCGCTCCCGCGGGAATGGTCAAGGAGAAGCCCACGACCTGTTGCTCCTGCTTCCCATCCCACAGGCGCGGTCCGAATGCGATCGACACATCGTCGCTGAAACGCGTGATCTTCGGCACGCGCTGCTCGGGGTTGAGCAGATCGTGCATCGACGCCTTGTAGAGTTCGAAACGTCCCTTCACGCTGGGATCGAATTTCCAGCAGGCCGGTATTCCCGCGCCTTCGAGTTTCCTGCCGTCGGCCGTGGCATAGGGCGAGCGATAGAAGTCGTTCGCGGAATTCGCCGGCTTGCCGCACAGCTCCGGCCCGAGCGCATTGTTGTGCAGGAACGGCGCGTGCGCCCACAGACTCAGCAGGGAGATGTTGCGGTAGTAGCCCCGACCGCCATCGAGTGACTCGTGCAGCGCCGGATCCGGCGGCCGGCTGCGCAGCGTCTCGGAACCGTACTCCTGCCACACGTGATCCTTCATGTGGTTGGAGTGCAGTGCGCGACAGCCGAAGGTCTCGACACCGCTCACCGGCGTGGCCTTGTCGTTGCCCATCCAGTCCGCGCGCAGCCCCGTCTTCTGGTCGATCTCCAGGACATCGCGGTTGGCGAACGGACCGCCGGCGCTCTCCTCGATGCTCGAATGACAGCGGGCACAGTCCCTGGCGAAGATTTCGCGGCCGCGGTCGACGGCGCCTGCACCGAACTCCTTCTCCAGGTCGGCAACGAACTCGGCCCGGCCGTAGCGCGCGTTCGGCTTGCTCTTCCTCAGCTCGTTCTCCCGCGCCACCTGCAGATCGGTCGCGTGCGTTTCGGCGGACGTCAGGAAATTCATGATGTCCTGCAGACGGTCTTCGACGGCGCGGAAATTCGGACAGTCGCGACGGCACTGGCCGATGTCGAACGGCGTCTGGCCGAAATTGCGTTGCTGCGGATCGATCTGACGCAGATCGGTCAGGTGATTGACCCAGCACTGTTCCGCGCAGGAACCGATGTTGAAGTACACACGCTGGATCGCTTCCAGCACGCCGATCGAGTCCTCGCCGCCCTTGAGGATGTGATGAACGGTTTCGGTCTGGGTGCTGCGCAGCCAGCATTTGCCGTCGCGACCGGGCTCGCACCAGCACGGATCGGATGCGTCCTTGCCTTTCTGACCGGCGGGGCCTGCCTGACCGGCGGGACACTCGCTGACCTTGCGCCACTTGTTCACGACCTCGTTCTGGAACGTCGGTCGCTGGCGGATGTTGATGAGGGCGTTGATCGTGCCCGGATTGTTGATCTGATCCGTCGGCACGGCAGAGGTATCCGACGTGCCGGGCCGCGCATGCGAGAACACCTGGAACTCGAGGCTCGACGCCGTCATGCCGGAACTGAGGATTTCCGAGATGCGCGTGTACTGGTTGCCGACGGCGCCCTTGATGTTGGCCCACTGCGGATGCGCCGGATCGTCGGGCGGATTCAGCGGATCGAACGCGATGTGGCACGACCCGCAGGAAATGCCGATGAGGAATGGCGGTTCGATCGAACCATCCGCCAGGTGGCTGACATTCGAGTCGCTGCTGGCCTTGTCGGTCGACAGCTTGCGCCCGTAGCCCTCCCAGCTGGCGAGCGTGCCGTTCACGTCGAGCCAGCGCCTGCGGTCGAAACGCGGGTTCGGGAACTTGCGGATGCCGAGCGCGCCGGTCGAGGTGCCGAATGCCAGGTCGCACGACGACTGACGCTGATCCGTGCTGCGATGGTGAATATCGCCGGGATCGGCAGGTGCCTCCGTGAAGTCGCACGCAGGGTCGCGATAGTCGTTGCGGCCGACCGATTGCAGCAACAGCTCATCGCCCGGACACCAGTCGAAACCGTAGGTCTCCTCGGGCGACTTCGCCGGACAGTCCTTGCTGCCGGGCACGCAGCAGCCCGGATCGTTGATGATGCCCCAGGCGGCAAAGCGATCGCCCCGTTCGTCGCTGCGCAGGACGCGGTACCAGTCGATCAGCACACCGATGCGCTGCTGGAAGGTGTAGGTGTGAAACCGCGAATTGCCGGCGGTGGCCTTGTACCAGATCTCTCTTCCCGCGCGTTCCGATGGGGTGAGACCCGCTTCGCCCACGTAGAAACCCGGATCGTCCGGCACCGGCACACCGCCGGGGTCCGCCGCCGGCACCTGTTGCCCACTCAACGACTCAACGTTTCGGGGCTGAACGTTTCTGGGCTGCGCATCGCCTCCGGCAGGAAGACGATCGCCCGCAGAATGATTCAGGAGTGTCGCCATCAGGAAGCTGGCGGAGATCAGGATGCCGCCAATGACTACACCCTTTTCCATCTTCTGACTCCCGTCCGATCCGGTCCTGCGAATACCCAGATTTGCGTGCGTCGGCTGTCATCCGCAGAGTAGTGGGCGGCGCAATGACTGTGATGTGTTCTTACGGGCATACAGCCCTTACGTACCTCCGCCGTGTACCGGATCTGCCGTAATCCCCTCGCACTTTGACGCATCGCGTCGATGCGCTTTACTGTTTGCGCATGGCGGCACATCAGAGGAGCGGACCCGCACCGACATGCCTGGCGTCTTCCGACACGAGCACCTGGTCAGGATCAACGACCCGACGATCGAGCGCGCGCTGTGGCTGACCCGGCGGCAGCTCTGGAACGGGCTGCGCCACACGGTGATGGCGCCGCAGGCCATGGACGATTCGATCGACGCCGTCGACGTCGTCGAGCACTCGACGGGCGTCGTCAGCCGCAGCATCCGCCGCGGCAGGATCACGGCCACCGACGAAGTGACGCTGGTTGCCGACCACTGCCTCAGGATCTGTGCCGACGCACGGGGCGAGTTCTGCGGCAGCTCGCTGACCATCCGTATCGAAGAGCCGGCGCCCGACATGTTCTTCGTGCGCTTCACGTACGAACTTGTAGGTGTCGGCGAGGTGCGCAGCGAAGAAGAAGATCGCGTGCGCCGCTCCGCGTACCAGGTTTCTGACATCGAACGAATCCGGGAAGCCCGCCGGTATGCCGGCGGCTGTCATTGAACAGGAAGACTGGTCTGCTGGCCGACTGGTCGCTGGCCAGAAGTCGGCGCACGGCCCGCCCGTATCTCTGGCCAGCAGACCAGAGACCAGTCGGCCAGAGACCAGACAGGGCCAGTCGCCCTGCCCTACCGCATGTCGATGTCGACGCGGCGCGCTTCTTCGTCCGAGCCCGAACCCGTAACGGACCGCGGCGGATCCATGACGATGCGGTCTTCGCGCACACCCTCGTTCACCAGCGCCTGCCGTACGGCCTGTGCACGATCCTGCGCCAGCTCCAGATTCTGGCCCTGATCGCCGGTGCGATCGGTGTAGCCCGTAATGGTCACCGGGCGCTCGGAGTCCCGCGCCGTGCTGGCGAGATCGGCGATGCGCTGACGATCCTCCGCATCGATGCTGGCGTCACCGGTCTCGAAGTAGACCTGTGCGGAATCGGCGGTTGCCACTCGCAGCCGTCCGGAGTCGCCGGGAGCCTCCGCAACCTGGACTGCGCCCTCCGGCGCCTCCTGATGCTCGGCCGTGCGATTGACGAAGAACAGAGTGCCGAACACCGCGATGCCCGCCGCGATCGCCCAGGGCAACCAGGGCTTGTCGCGGGTCTTCAGTGCCGATGTCGCGGCTGGTGCGACCGCCGCCTTGCCGGACAACGACCCAGGCCAGGTACTGGAGCTGCCGATACCGAGTGCGCCAGCGATACGGTCGTCGAGCCTGCTGCGCTCCAGCGAATCCTTCTGATGCGAGAGCAGCGAGGCCAGCGCCGCTGCATCGAGGTCATTGTTCGCGACGATCTTCTTGAGCATCCCGAACAGCAGCGGCGCACCGAGGGACAGCAGCGTCATGCCGGAGTTCGGGCGGACACCGCTGGTGTCGGCAATTGCATTGGTCACCGCTGCAGTGCGCGGCCCGAACACCAGGTCGCTCAACGACTCGCCCCTGTTCAACAGCGAGCCGAGCATCCCGCGATCTGCGAACGTCTCTGCAAGCCTGCCGGCTATCCCCGGATCGACGGCATCGCTGGTGACGGCGCGGAACATCTCTCCCACACCGCCGGGTGAAGCATTGCGTTGCATCATTCCCGCAAGCAGTGCGGGACCGATCGATCGCAAGGCCGCGCGCGTGGTGTCTTCGGGCTCGCCGAGATAGCCGCTGACCTGCCTGATCAAGGGTCCGCCCAGCGTGGCGTTGAACATACCGAGAAGATCGGGATTCATGGCCCCTCCTTGCGTACGATCGTGCGAGCCCAAAGGCCCGGGCTCGGGGATTCTTCTGTGATGCCGGTTGCTTCGTCAACCGGTAAAGCTCCGATCATGCATCGGCGCAGTGCATGTCGAAAACGCCGTGTGCGAACGCACATCCGGCGAGCGGCGCACACACCAGGCCGATCCGGCTACTTCAGGCGCGCGCGGCTTTCAGGAATTGCTGCAGCAGGGATCGAATGCAGCCCGCCACGGCAGCG
>CAZBKC010000267.1:0-846 GCA_964492345.1 uncultured Steroidobacter sp.
GCTTTTCGTCAACCAGTTCGGGGCGGTGAACTTCCGCTGAGGGTCGAGTGCGGGTCTACGTCGCACAGGTCTGACTGACCGGTGATGCAGGCCAAGCCGTCGGCCCGGACCTGGAACTCTGGACGCACTTGCGCTGCACCTTTCAGCGCTCCTTCGGGCGCCCAGTGCCGGGTCAAGGGCGGGCGAAGCCCGGCGTCAGCGGACCCTTGACGCGGAACTCGCGCAATCACGCTGGCGCTCGCGGGCAGGCGGCTGCTCAGCCCCCTGCCCGGCGAGCCTGTCCGGCGGCGAGGACGGCCCCTCACCGTGGGAGGGGTGCGGGATGGGCGTGCGTCGGTCATCGTTCGATCTCAGGCTCCGGCCGGGTTCGTTGGGACTGCGTTGAGGCGGTGTTGCTGCGCATCGGCTCGCGCGTTTCTGCCCTGCCCCGTTCCATCCCTGCAAGCTCCCGCTGCGCCTCCTGCTCTGGCGGCTTGTATCGAATGCCCGGTAGATGGCGCGCGTAGTCAACGACTCGCTTGGCGAGCCTGCGGTCCTCGGCGTTGTCCGACGCAGCCAGCGCCTTGGCGATTTCGCACCAGCCCTTGGCCGCGTCGTGCCGCGCCTTTGTCAGCTTCTTCGTTTGCAGCTCACCGTCGCGCGGTGCCTCGATGCGACCTGTCTCTCTGGCCTTGCGTTGCCACAGCCGTTCGGTGCGTCGATTGCCACCGCGCGTGATCTGCGGCGAGGCTTCGGCATCAATGCCCCACTCGCGCAGCCGCTCGGCGAAGGTCTCGCGCCAGCGCTGCAGGTCAGCCTTGCGCGGGTTGAGCCGCTCGCCCTGCTTGGACGCGGCCTTGACGCTCA
>CAZBKC010000267.1:856-5147 GCA_964492345.1 uncultured Steroidobacter sp.
CGAACTCGATCCTGGCGAATTCGCGTGCAGCGCGCTGTACCGTCAGTGGGTCGGTGCCGCGCGGCATCGACAGCATGATGTTGAAGGCTTCGCGTCGTGGGCTCACGGCGTCGATGCGGGCGCCGCCGACGCGCCATTGGCGCTCGATCTCGTGCAGCGACTCCTTGCCGCGTTCGATGGCCCCGCGGTCGTCTTCGATGTCCAGGCGGCCTCCTCTGCTGATGTAGCGCAAGTGCGCAGCGATTGCCGTCATGCCGCGGCCGCCGCCGGTGACTTTGACCATGACCTGCGGTGCGCGACGGACCGTGGCCTCGATGCGGCTGCGGATCGCGGCGGCTCGGCCGGCAGGCGGGTGCAGTCGCGGTGCGTGCGACTTGATCGCCCGGTTGGATGGGTAGAAGAGCCGGTCGCCCCATTGAATGAGGACACCGTCTGTTGAGGGCTGGGTCATGGTCGTCTGCCGGAGGTTGGAGGTGGGCCGAGAAGGATTCGACGCGCATGAGCCTGCGGCGGTGCGAGCTCAGCGAGCACCGCCGCAGACCGATCGAGGTGCTGGCGCACGTCATCGTCGAGGCTGTCCAGCCGGGCTCGGTACTCTTGCGCCGCCCGTACTTCGCCTCTGCGCAGCAGGTGCGTCAGGTGGTTGATGTCACGACTGAGCAGCGCGAGTTCGGCGGCCGAAGCGCTGAGCGCGGCGAAGCCGGCGCGCCGATCAGTCGCCGCGATGACAGCGGGCGCGCCGTTGATCAGGCCGGTGAGATAGGCACCGCGCGACAGCCCGGCGGCCCGGGCCTTTCTGTCGAGATGCTCGGCCGCTGGGCACGTGATGCGAACGGACAGCTTGACCTGAGGCTGCGATGCGCAGATGTCGCCGGCTTCCGACGAGTTCAGCGTGGCGCTTTGGTTTTGGTCGTCGTTCAGCACCACCGCGAGCGCGTTGCGCAACACGTCGGATTCGGTGAGGCCGGTCTCGCTCGCGCGCCGCCTCAGCTCGGCACGCAGGCCGCGCAGGTCGACGGTGAAGAACTCGCGAGGGCTGGCCGACATGTCACGCGCTTCGACATCAGGTGAAAACACCACAGAACGCGGCCACCGGCCTATCCTGCCATCTGTCTTTCTCGAACCTCTTCATCTCGCATCCTCAGCAAGGCACCGATGGGGCGTGGCGAAGTCGGACAGTCCGACCCCTACGCAAGCCAACTGATCAGGTTCGCAACCCGCTGCCGCAGGGTCGCCAGGTCTGCCGCGTCAAGCTGCTGCGCGACTTGCTTGGTACGGCTCAGCGTCTGTTCGAGCCGCGCGCAATGGCTGTTTGCTTGTGCGACCAGGGTCGTGCCGCCGCGCGTTGGATGAACCTGGACGGCGGCCGGTGGCTGCTCCGCGCGGACCGCGGCGATGGTGGCTCGCGTGATCTCGGACTCGCCGGCGATCAATGCCTTCGCCCGATCAGGCTGCGCTTGATGCAACTTGGCGAGCTCGTAGAGCGTCCGCGGCGACGTGCAGCGGCCCGACTTCAGTGCTTCGTCGAGTGCCGGCGGCAGGTCGAGCAACGCCAGGTGATGGGCCACGGTGGTCGGGTCCATGACCAGCTGTTTGGCGATCGAGGCGTTCGACTCGCCTTCGTCGAGCTTGGAGCGAATCAGGCGCGCCAGGTCGAGCGGTGTCAGCCCGTGGCGTTTCTGGTTCTCGGCGACCTGCGCGTAGGGATCCGCCGGCGCATCGCGCACGACCACCGGCACCTCGGAACACCCTGCTCGCTTGGCGGCGCGCAATCGCTTGGCACCGAAGTGGATTCGATATCGCCCGGCCGCGTCGGCAGGATGCACGACGATCGCCTCCAAGATGCCACGCTCACGGATGTCGTCGGCAAGTTCGTCGAGCTGCGCCTCGGGAAACTCGGTGCGCGGGTTGTTTGGGTCTTCGTCGAGTCGATCGACGCGAACCATCAGGGGACGGCCATCACCAGGCGCGACGACGGGCGCTTGCACTGTCGAAGCGGTGAGGTCGGCTGACCGAGTCGGTTGCCCATCGTGCTGCGACGGCGCCGCGTCTGGCTCCGCGATGCCATCCAGCAGATCGAGCTGGTCTGCTTCCTTCTTGCTCCACAGCCTGCGCATGGAGCGATCGTGCCGCGGGCCTCTTGCTGCGCGAAAGTGGCCCTGCGATCCGAGCCTTCGATCCCTAGAAGTCCCAAGTGGTGCTACGTGATGCCGAGGCGTCTCAGAAGTGGCGCGCGCGTGTAACGCATCGTTTCACTTTCGTTTGACGGGGGTGGACCGGACGACATTTCGTTAAAAGAAGATGGTTGTATTTTTAACACTCTGAGAGCACACTGCAGCATGCCCTCCCAACGTTCGAACGCCAACGCCGGCCGCAAGGCCGGACCGATCCAGAAGGGGAGCGCCACTGTCGCAGCCGCCCAGCATCGCCCAGGAGATCGGCCGCCGCATCGCAAAGGCCAGCAAGGCCAACCCGGCGCGGGTGCATACCCCGTTCGACTTTCTCGACCTGGGCTCGCCTCACAGCGTCGGCATGGCGCTGATGCGCCTGGTTCGCAGCGGTGCCCTGCGTCGCTTGGCGCGCGGCCTTTACGACGTGCCTCGCCAGCACGCTCTGCTCGGTGAGCTTCAACCGACCACCGACGAGATCGCGCAAGCGCTGTCTCGCCGCGACGGTACCTTCGTGCAGCCAGCGCAAGCGATGGCCGCGAACCTGTTGAACCTGTCAGAACAAGTGCCCGCGCGTGCCATCTACGAAACCGATGGCCCGAGCCGCACGGTCAAGGTCGGCTCGATGACCGTGCAACTAAAGCACCGACCGCCACGCCAGGTGCGAAGCGCCAGCCCAATGAGCAACCTTGTCTTCTCCGCACTGCGCAGTGTCGGCAAGGACAACGTCAACGAAGCGCGGGTTGCACACCTGCGCCAGACGCTGTCGGCGAAGGACCGTGCGGCCGTGCTGAAAGACCTGCCGCTGGCGCCCGCCTGGATGCACCCGTACCTGCGATTCATCGCGGCACCCGGGCAACGATCCGAACCGACGCCATTGGCGGTGAAGCGGCGCAAGCAAACGGCCTGACCACGCCGCACGATGAAGCCCTTCGCGACCCTGCCGGCTGCCGAGCGGGCACTGATCATCAACGAAGCCGCCGGCCGCCTGGGGCTGGTGCCGCTGATCGTCGAGAAGGACTTCTGGGTCAGCTGGACGCTCGCGCGCATCTTCGAGGTCGAGGCCGTGGCTCCGCATGTAGTGTTCAAGGGTGGCACCTCGCTGTCGAAGGTGTTCGGCGCGATCCAGCGCTTCTCCGAAGACATCGACCTGGCCGTCTCGCCGCAAGCGCTCGGCTTCGCGGCGGCGGAACTCGACGAGGCGCCTTCGGCGAATCAGCGCCGTAAGCGCGTCCAGGCCCTCGAAGCCGAGTGCGAGCGATGCGTGGCGGAGCGCTTTCGGCCGGCGCTCGAAGCGGCCATCACGGCCAGGCTCGGCGCGCCGCCGCATGCGAACGACTGGCTGCGCTACGAGATCGATGCGCTGGCCGGCACGCCGAACTTGCTGTTCACGTATCCAACAGCGCTTGCGCAGGCTGGTGGCTACATCGCCAAGCAGGTGAAACTGGAGTTCGGCGCCCTGACGAACCAGCAACCCACTGGAACGCACAGCGTGGCTGCCTTGCTTGCCCAGACCCCCGGTGCCGATCTGTCGGGCGCCTACGATGACCTGCGAGCGAGCGTGGTGGCGTTGGAGATCACGCGCACGTTCTGGGAGAAGGCGACGATCCTGCACGCCGAGCACCATCGGCCACCGGAACTGCCGATCCGTGACCGCTTCGCGCGCCACTACGCGGACTTCGAGGCGCTGTGGCGCCACCCGAGCCGCGCCGAAGCGTTGGCCAGGCTCGACCTGCTCGAAGACGTGGTTCGCCACAAGAGCCGCTTCTTTGCGTCAGCCTGGACCCACTACGAGACCGCCAGGCCGGGCATGTTCCGACTCGTGCCGCCACCGACGCGCCATGCTGCATTGGCGAGGGACTATGCGACGATGGCGCCGATGTTCATCGACGTGCCGATCGAGTTCAATGTCATGTTGCAGCGCCTTCGGACTGCGGAGCAACAGATCAACGATGGAAGCCTGCTTCGTCCCGCGTGATCCTCGCATGATGGGGGTATCAATGGGGGTAGTATCTGAACTCACAAAGAAAATATTCAATATTATCAACATAAAACGTCTATAATGAAACTCGCCACCTGGAACGTCAACTCCCTCACCGCCCGGCTGGGGCATGTGCTGCAGT
>CAZBKC010000268.1:0-5146 GCA_964492345.1 uncultured Steroidobacter sp.
TGACGGCCAGAAAAATGCCTTCCTTTCCGACCGTCAACGGACAACTGTCAACCCCGCTTAACTAAGCGCCATTGGAACTAACCGAAGATCAGATACACGAGCCCGAGGAGCAGCGCCCACTTCACGACGTAGTACGCCGGCTTGTTCCAGTTCTTGAGGCGAACGCCGACCAGCCGGATCCTGTAGATGTATTCGAAGATGCGATTCAGCACGCCGATGTGTTCGCCCGGCACGTTCTCGGTTGCGGCCGCCTTCGCCATACGGCGGCCGATCACGCGATTGATCCAGCGCAACACCGGACTCGACAGCGGCCGATCGATGTCGCAGAAGAGGATGACGCGCGTGACGTCGGTGCGGTTCTCTGCGGTGTGAATGTAGGTTTCGTCGAACATCACCGGTTCGCCGTCCTTCCAGTAGTATTTTTCGCCGTCGACGACGATGAAGCAGTCGGGCGAGTTGGGCGTGACGAGCCCGAGGTGGTAGCGCAGTGAACCCGCGAAGGGATCGCGATGTGCGCCGAGTCGCGAACCGGGTGGCAGCAGCGTGAACATGGCCGCGTTGATCGAGGGAATACCCGCGAGCAGCTCGGTGGTTTTCGGACACAGCGCTTCGGCCGATGGCAGGAAGTCGCCGTACCACTTGAGATAGAAGCGCTTCCAGCCGGTGCGGAAGAACGAATTGAAGCCGATGTCGTTGTGCTTCGCCGCCGCGCGGATATAGCCCTCGTCGAACAGCCTGAGCGCTTCGTCGCGGATCATCTGCCACTGCGCAGTGACCGGCGCGAGTTCGGGAAACTGCGATACATCCGCGTACGGCTTCGCCCTGACCGCCGAGAACAGGTACATCAGCGTGTTGTAGGGCGCCATCAGGTTGGCATGATCGACGATCAGTCGCGAGAACCTGTGATGCATCCGGCCACGCAGCTGGACATAGAGGATGCTCGAGACGAAGACAGCGAGCAGGACGTTCCGTGTGGTGAAGACCTCGACCATGGCCGGCATTTTATCCGCCGAACCCGTTCCGTCCAGCGCGTCCTCCGAATGCGGTGTGGACCGGGAGAGGTACACAAAAGAGCACAAAGGAGCACATAAACAGAAGTTCGCCGATTCCTGCTTTGTGCTCTTCTGTGCTCCTTTGTGTACTTGCCTCGCCCTGGTTTCTTTATTCCGTTCGCGCAGCGGCCGCGTCGATCCGACCGAGCTTCGAGTAGTAGCCAGCCGCTTCCAGCACGATGACCGCTGGATCGTCGCTTTCGTTACGCCAGTACCAGCCATGACGCCCCGTGAACGGCGCGACGAACGAACCGGATTCGCCGCGGCTGGCGTCGCCGGTCGCATAGCTGCGGAAATAATCTTCCGGCCAGTTGCCTTCGGTCGGTTCGCCATGGAACTCGAAATGCACCGGTCCGCCCTGCACGGTCCAGCTGTAGAGCAGCGGTTCGCCCTTCTCGAGCGTGGCTTTGTACTCCAGTTCCTCGCGACCGTTCACGGCGATCTCGATGCGGGCGCTGCGAGCCTTGCGCTCGTGCGAGTGCACTACCACTGCATCAGCGTTCGCGCTGTTGGCCTTGAGCTGGCCCATCGTCTTGAGCCCGAGCAGCTCGCCGAGGCCGGTCGGATCTTTGCCGAATTCAGCCGGCAGCACAGCCACCAGCAGGATGATAGTGGCCACGAGCAGCGAGAGGCCTGTCGTCAGCAACAGTTTGCGTTTCGAAACCAGCGGAATGGACGTCGCGGGTGCTTGCATGAGGCCTTCAGGTGGCGGACATCAGGTAGCGAGAACGTAGCTGCTGAGCTGGAATCCGGCGAGCAGGAAGCCGGCCGTCATGAGTACGGTGTTGGTCGCGTACGCGTGCTTCAGGAAGCTGGCGGAGCGTCGCCAGGTGTTCA
This sequence comes from uncultured Steroidobacter sp., assembly GCA_964492345.1. Lineage (GTDB taxonomy): Bacteria > Pseudomonadota > Gammaproteobacteria > Steroidobacterales > Steroidobacteraceae > Steroidobacter. Next base: position 1,890 of record CAZBKC010000268.1, read on the forward strand.
TGGCGATCAGGATGGCGCCGAGCGCCAGGAACTGTCCGATCTCGACACCGACGTTGAACGAAACGAGATTGGTCACCAGTCCGTTGGACGAGAGATCGAGTTCCTGAAGTTTGGTTGCGAGACCCATGCCATGGAACAGGCCGAAGATCAGCACCGCGAGGCGCGGCGGCGGTTCGATGTCGAACAGCGTGCGGAATCCGTTCAGATTGTCGAACGCCTTGTACGCGACCGACAGCCCGATGATGGCGTCGATCAGGTACGCATTGACCTGCCAGTTCCACAGCACGCCGGCCAGCAGCGTGACGCTGTGCCCGAGGGCGAAGAGAGAAACGTACAGCGCGACATGGCGCAGTCGGTACAGGAAAAAAATCACGCCGACCAGGAACAGCAGATGGTCGTAGCCCGTCACCATATGCTTCGCGCCCAGATAGATGAACGGGCCGATCTGCGGGCCCGCGTTAGTCGTCAGAAACTGCTGATCGCTTTCGCCGACGTTGTGCGCGACCGCGACGCCGGCAATCAGCAACAGGGTTGCGGCGATCGCGAAACGCGTCAGTCGGGATTCCTTCACTGCGGCTTCCCGTCCGGGATGAGGTACAGCGCGTGACAGTCCGTGCACGACTGATACAGATCGCCGCCGGCAGCGAACAAGCCTTCCGCGTCCTTCGCCTCGATGGCCTCGAGCACTGCATGTGCCTTGTCCGTCATGGCGCGCGAGAGTTCGATCCATTCCCCCTGATTGCGAGCGCGCTGCGGCAACATGAGCAGGTTGCCGGATTCTGCGACCGTCACGGCGTACATGCGCAGACGATTCCAGTCCTCATCGGTGGTCGGCGCGAAATCCCTCGTGCCCTCGGCGGTGACCTCCGAGCCCGTTGCCGCCCAGAGCGCACCGGCGGCCGGATCGATCATCCAGCCCATGAGTTCCTTGACGCTGGTCGTCGTCTCGAACACAACCTCGCTGCCCGGCGCGGGCGGTGGAGCCGGCGAGTGACAGGCCAGTAACAGCGGAGCGGCCAACGCGGCCAGCAGCAGAATTCGCATGGTAGTTGTACGTGCAGGCGCCGGAGGCCTGGTGTGCCGTGGATTCTCCGGAAAGGCGTCTGCAGCGGCAACCCTGGCGATGCGCGGAAGTGTGGAGATATCTCAATGCTTCGGCCTGGTTGACGAAAGAGTTTCACACAGAGCACAGAGGACACAGAGGCGAATGGCACTAAGCTAAGGCGCTCCGCTCTTGCCCCTCTCCCGTGGGGAGAGGGCTGGGGTGAGGGAGACGCGGCAGTGCCGCGCTCTAAGGAAGGTCTGATTTACTCCGTCACCCCCGCGAAGGCGGGGGCCCATCTTACGGAACGACCGGCCTGACAGACGGTCCCAGCTTCGGGCACAGTTGGCCCGTCGACTCACGACCCACCTCAGGCGATCGTCCCGATGTCTCTCAACCGCAAAGTCCGTTTCGTGTTGCTGTCGTTCTGCTGTCTTCTGGCAGTCGGTTGTCTGACTGTCAGCGGTTCGCGCGACTGGCGCACGGCGAGCCGCGAGCCCGCCGGACTGGCGCCTGATCCGGCGACCACGCCGGAGGCTGTCGTGCAGGTCTATTCGGCGCGCACCGTGAACTGGAAAGGTTATTTCGGCGTGCACACGTGGATCGCGACCAAGCGCAGCAACGCAGAGCAGTTCATGGTCTACGAAGTGATGGGATACCGGTTGCGGCGCACCGGTAATGCCGTGGTGGTTCATCACCGTCCGGCCGACGGCTACTGGTACGGCAATCGCCCGGAACTCCTGTCCGATGTCCGTGGCAGTGTGCAGGTCGATGCCCTCATCGATCGAATCGAGGGTGCCGTGCAGCGCTATCCCTATCCGGACGAATACCGGGCCTGGCCCGGTCCGAACTCGAACACGTTCGTGGCGTTCGTGGCGCGTGAAGTGCCTGAGCTGCGCGTCGATCTGCCGCCCACGGCGATCGGCAAGGACTATCTCGGTCTGAAGTCCGCAGGCATCACGCCGAGCGGCACCGGTGGTCAGGTGAATCTGTTCGGCGTAGCCGGCGTGCTGGTCGGTCTGGAGGAAGGCGTCGAAGTGAATCTGCTGGGACTGACTTTCGGTGTCGATCCACTCAGCCTGTCCCTCAAGTTGCCGATGGTCGGCCGCATCGGTCCGGGTGGTAATGCCGAGCCCGTTACGGTGGGAACAAACGCTGCGGACATGCAGGCGGTTGCCGACAACGCGACCTAGCCTTCATAGTTCGCCGGATGCGAATTCCCCTGCCAACCTGGCTGCGGGTGCCGGTTGCAACGTTGCTGCTGATCGCGAGCACGGTGCTGCATGTCACACCGTTGTTCATCGTCGCTCTCTTCAAGGCATGCGTGCCGGTGCGCGCGATCCGTCATGTCTGCGATCGCGTGCTTGTGGCGATTGCGGAAAGCTGGATCGCGTTCAATTCCGGCATGATCCGCGTGCTGACACGGATGCGCTTCACGGTGCAGATCGACGCCGACCTGCGCCGCAACGGGCACTATCTCGTGCTGGCGAATCACCAGAGCTGGGTCGATATCCCGGTGCTGCAGGCGATCTTCAACCGGCGCATTCCGTTCCTGCGCTTCTTCCTAAAGAGTCAGTTGTTCTGGGTGCCGCTGCTGGGCCTCGCCTGGTGGGCGCTCGACTTTCCTTTCATGAAGCGCTACTCGAAGCAGATGCTGGCGAAGCATCCCGAACTCGCCGGCCGCGACATCGCAGCGACGCGCCGCGCCTGCGAGAAATTCCGCCACATTCCGGTGTCGGTGATGAACTTCGTCGAAGGCACGCGGCTCACCGCGGAGAAGCACCGGCAGCAGGCTTCGCCGTTCCTGTATCTGCTGCGACCGAAGGCCGGCGGCGTGGCGTTCGTCATCAACGCGCTCGGCGATGCGCTGCAGTCCATCCTCGATGTCACCATCGTCTACCCGGACGGTCGCCACACGCTGAAGGATCTGTTCTCCGACCGCATTCCCGAAGTGTGTGTGCATGTCCGCGAGCTGCCGGTTCCCGCCGCCATCGTCAACGGCAGCTACGAAGCCGATCCGGCCGCGCGCGAGCAGGCGCAGCAGTGGATCAATGAACTGTGGAATGAGAAGGATGCGCGCATCGGCCGGATGCGGGCGGCGAAGCCGCCGCCTGTGGGGCCGGCTTCAGCCTAATGGCACTGACTTAAGGACAATGGCGCTTAGTTAAGCGGGTTGACAGTTGTCCGTTGACGGTCGGAAAGGAAGGCATTTTTC
>CAZBKC010000269.1:0-2777 GCA_964492345.1 uncultured Steroidobacter sp.
TTGCACGCTATTGCCTGCTGAACGGCACGGATGAACTCGGCTTCCTGCAGCAGCGGGCGGATGCCATCACGAAATTCGAACAGGCACGCGCATGAGCATCCAGGCAAGGATCGTCATCCTCGGCGGCGATGGAATCGGCCCTGAGGTCACCCACGAAGGCGTGCGCGTCCTCGAAGCAGTTGCAAAACGCTTCAGGCACGATTTCAAGTTCGAAGCGCATCTGATCGGCGGTGCTGCGATCGATGCAACGCAATCTGCGCTGCCCACCTCGACGCTGTCGGCCTGCGGCACCGCGGACGCGGTATTGCTCGGTGCGGTAGGCGGCGCGAAGTGGTCGGATCCGAACGCGAAGGTGCGGCCCGAACAGGGTCTGCTGGCACTGCGCAAGGGTCTCGGTCTGTTCGCGAACCTGCGGCCAGTCAGCCTGCATTCCGCCCTGCTCGATTCATCGCCCCTCAAGCCCGAGGTCCTGCAGGGCACTGACATCATGGTGGTACGCGAACTCACGGGCGGCATCTACTTCGGCGAGAAGACCCGCACGGCTGACTCGGCCAGCGACCTGTGCACGTACACCGTGGCAGAGATCGAACGAGTCACTCGCGTCGCTGGCAGGCTCGCCATGGCACGACGCAAGTCGATCGTGTCCGTTGACAAGGCGAACGTGCTGGAAACCTCACGTCTGTGGCGCAGCACGGTGGAAAAAGTGCTGGCCAGCGAATTCCCCGCCGTGAAACTCGAACACATGCTCGTCGATTCGGCGGCCATGCATCTCATCCGCAAGCCTGCGAGCTTCGACGTGATCGTCACCGAGAACATGTTCGGCGACATCCTGACGGACGAAGCTTCGATGCTGGCAGGCTCCCTGGGGCTGTTGCCCTCGGCGTCGCTGGGTGCCGGCCGGCTGGGTCTTTATGAGCCGATCCATGGCTCGGCGCCGGACATTGCCGGCCGGGGAATTGCCAATCCTCTGGGCACGATCCTGAGCGTTGCCATGCTTCTGCGGCACTCCCTGGAGCTGGTCACGGAAGCGCAAGTGGTTGAAAAAGCTGTAGCGGATGCCATCGATGCGGGCGTCAGGACTGCAGATATTGCCGCCGGCGCAGCCGCGCTGAGCACCCGCCAGGCCGGCGACGAAGTGGTCAAGCGAATCCTGCAGTAAATCGCTTAACTACATGATTTTAAAGGCACTAAGAGACCCAGTGCCGGCGGGAAAATTTTCTTGCCACAAACCGTAGTGACGCGGTTATGATCTCCCCGGCCCCGGTGATTCGATCTCTGGCCGGGGCTTCCGCCTTCGGGCAAATCTCCATGTCTCGACCACTACGGTCGAGGTGTCTTTGGTGGAAACAGAGCTCGTGTCGGGTTAGTCCCCAAGGTCGATGACGGCTCAAGCCGATATCGCCACGACCGCGCTTCTAGGTGCCACATCAAGGCCGGCGAAGAGCCGGCCTATTTTTTTGTCCGCGTGTTTCATCGCGGATCACGCGTCCACTCTTGGTAGAACGGCGGCAGATCGCGGGGCAGTTGCGATTGGAAGTCCGGCGAGCGCTTCTCAACGAACGATCGCACGCCTTCCTTCCCGTCCTGCTGGCACGTGTAGAAAACGGCCAGCGAGTCGATGCGATGCGCTTCGAGCGGATGCGCCTGCGCCGAATTGCGGTACAGCATCTGGCGCGTGAGCGCGATGGCGACCGACGAGCGATTGTCGATGATCCGTCGCGCGAGCAGTTTCGCCTCAACGAGCAGTTGTTCGGCAGACGTCACCGCCTTGATCAGCCCGCCCCGCTTCGCTTCCTGCGCGTCGAAAATGTCCGCGGTGTAAACCCATTCCAACGCCTGCGACAGCCCGACGACGCGCGGCAGAAACCAGGATGAACACGCTTCCGGCACGATGCCGATCTTGCCGAAGACAAAGCCGAATCGTGCACTCTCCGAGGCCAGTCGAATGTCCATTGCGAGCGTCATGGTCGCTCCGATGCCGACGGCCACACCGTTCACAGCCGCGATGACAGGCTTGGTGCAGTCGAAAATGGCCAACGTCACCCGCCCGCCCGTATCGCGCACGCCCTGGGCGATCGCCGGATCGTCGAGCCGGTCGTGCATGTCCTCGAGTGTCGGTCGCTGCGATTCGTCGAGTCCGAACACGTTGCCCGGCACCGACAGATCCATGCCGGCACAGAACGCCTTGCCGGCGCCGGTGACGATGACGGCGCGAACGCTCTCATCGTCATTGACGCGACGAAATGCGTGCACGAGTTCGTCGGCCATCTGCGTCGTGAACGCGTTCATGCGGTCGGGACGGTTCAGCGTCAGGACCAGGATGCCATCGGCCACTTCATATCGCAGCGTTGCGTAATCCATCGAGGTCTCCGCAGAGTCAGGCGGTCGTCATCCGCAATGCGCGCTGCAGATGCTCGCGGCAGTCGGCGACCATGCGATCGAGCAGTTCGGCGCAGGTCGGCACGTCGTCGATGAGGCCGATCACCATGCCGGCGCTGACCACGCCGCCGTTCACATCGCCGTTGCGCAGCGCGACCTTGCCGCGGGCACCGGCGACCAGCGGGCGAACCTCCTCGAACTTCGCGCCCTTCTTCTCCATCGCCACCACTTCGTCGGAAATCGTGTTCTTGAACACGCGCGCCGTGTTGTGCATGGTGCGGAACATCAGGTTGGTATCGCGCTCGGTGGCGCTGACGAGCGTCTGCTTGATGTTGTCGTGCACGGGCGCTTCCTTCGTGCACATGAAGCGCGTCCCCATGTTGATGCCCTCCGCGCCG
>CAZBKC010000269.1:2787-5105 GCA_964492345.1 uncultured Steroidobacter sp.
CGAACGCCGCCGCCATGCCGCGCCCGTCGGCGATGCCGCCGGAAGCAACGATCGGAATTTTCAATGCCCGCACGGCCGCAGGAATCAGGATCATGTTGGGTACGTCATCCTCGCCTGGATGACCTGCGCATTCGAAGCCATCGATGCTGACGATGTCGACGCCATAACGTTCCGCCGACAGCGCATGCCGCACCGACGTGCACTTGTGCACGACCTTGATGCCATGCTGCTTGAACAGGCCGATGAAGTCCTTGGGGCTGTTGCCCGCGGTCTCGACGATCTTGACGCCGCTTTCGATGATCGCGCGCATGTACTCGGCGTAGGGCGGCGGCGCGATGGCCGGCAGGATGGTGAGATTCACACCGAACGGCTGGTCGGTCATGCCGCGGCAACGTTCGATTTCGCGACGCAGATCGTCCGGCGTCGGCTGCGTCAGCGCCGTGAGAATGCCGAGACCGCCCGCATTGGAAACTGCGGATGCCAGCTCCGCCGTGCCGACCCATTGCATGCCGCCCTGAATGATCGGATATCGAATCCCCAGCAACTCGCTGACTCGCGTTCTCATTGGCACTCTGTCTGTGTGATGAAAGAACGCACTAGAGTACTAGAGAGCGATGCAGGCGGGACACTGCCCGCAGCAACTCAGACGGCAGCGGCGCGATCGAGCCCGCTCTGCAGATCCTTGATGAGATCGTCGCTATTCTCGATACCGATCGAGAGACGCAGCAGCGAATCGGAAATGCCGGCGCGCAGACGCGCGTCCGCGGCCATGCCTGCGTGGGTCATGCTCGCAGGATGCGCGACGAGACTTTCCACGCCGCCCAGGGATTCGGCGAGCGAGAAGCAGCGCAGTCCGGCGAGGAAGGCGCGAACCTGCGGAATGCCACCCTTGAGTTCGAAACTCACCATCGCACCGAATCCGCTCTGCTGCTCCCGGGCAAGCGCATGTTGCGGATGCTGCGGCAGACCCGGATAGAACACTTTGCTGACTGCGGGATGGCGATCGAGCAACTGCGCGATCTGCAATGCATTGTTGCCGTGAACCGCGAGCCGCGCATGCAGCGTACGCAAGCCGCGCAGCGTCAGATAGCTGTCGAACGGCGAACCCGTCACGCCGATGCAGTTCGCCCACCACACCAGTTTCTCGTACAACTCGGTGGTTGCTGCAGCCACGGCGCCGCCGACCACATCGCTGTGACCGTTCAGATATTTCGTCGTCGAGTGCAGCACGAGATCCGCGCCCAGTGCGATGGGCTGCTGCCAGGCCGGCGACAGGAATGTATTGTCGACCAGCACCCATGCTCCGCCTGCATGCGCCGAAGCTGCGATCTGGCGGATGTCGACGATCCGCAGTAACGGGTTGCTGGGCGTTTCGATCCACACGAGTCGCGGCTTCTTCGCCAGTGCCGCTGCCAGCGCCGCCGCATCGGTCTGATCGACGAATTCGACCCGCAGCGCACCGCGCTTCGCCAGTGAATCGAAGAGCCGATAGGTTCCGCCATAACAGTCGTGCGGCGCGACCAGCAGCTCATCGCTGTTCAGCAACTGGCAGACGAGCGTCACCGCCGCCATGCCGGAAGCCGTGATCACCGCACCCGCCGCTCCTTCGAGCGTTGCAATCGCATCGCCCAGCGCATCGCGGGTGGGATTGCCCGAGCGCGTGTAGTCGTAGGCGCCCTTCTCGCCGAATCCCTTGAATGCATAGGTCGAGGTGAGATGGATCGGCGGCACGACCGCCTTGTGCTGGGTATCGGACTCCAGCGCGGCGCGGACGGCACGAGTGGCGGAACCGAAGGTATCGCTCATCAGGCAGTCCCCAGAACATGGTCGAACACACGACGCAATGCCTCGCTCTCCTTGAGGAAGGCATCGTGACCGTAGAGAGAAGAAATCTCGATCAGCTCGGCTACGCCACCGAGCTTCGTACAAAGCGCCTGCATGTCGCCCAGCGGCACGAGCTGATCTTCGCGAATGCCGACCAGCGTGGTCGGCACTTTGATCCGCGAAGGATCGACACGATGCAGGTCGATGGACTCGGACAGACACAGAAACGCTTCCGGCAGGTACGACGCCGCGTAGGCATCGCCGCGCGCCAGCAGATAGGTCTCGACCGGAAACTGGAAGCGACCGTCGATCCGTTCCGGCTCCGCATCGAAGCGCGTGGCGAACTCCTGCGGACTGCGGTAGGTGGCCATCGCCAGTGCACGTGCAAGACGCAGGCCCTCGGGGCCGTCGTCCTTCTTCAATGCATAGCGAACGGTCGCACGCTGAACGCTGCGCCACGCGGTCGCCATGGGATGGGCGCGATCGGCGGCGCT
>CAZBKC010000270.1:0-1892 GCA_964492345.1 uncultured Steroidobacter sp.
GCACTTCCCCGAAGAACTCACCATCAAGAGCGTCGGCTCCGGTTACGGCGGCAACGCGCTGCTCGGCAAGAAATGCCACGCCCTGCGCATCGCAAGCTGGCAGGCGCGCGACGAAGGCTGGCTCGCCGAGCACATGCTCATCATGGGCATCCAGAGTCCCGAAGGTCGTACGCACTATATCGCCGCGGCATTTCCCTCCGCGTGCGGCAAGACGAATCTCGCGATGCTGGTGCCGCCGGAATCGATGCCCGGCTGGAAGATCTGGACCGTCGGCGACGACATCTGCTGGATGCAGATCGACAAGGACGGCCAGCTCCGCGCCATCAATCCGGAAGCCGGTTATTTCGGTGTCGTGCCGGGCACGAACCGCAAGACCAACAAGAACGCCTACGACATGATCCAGCACGACACGATTTTCACGAACGTCGCGCTGACCGCGGACAACCAGCCGTGGTGGGAAGGCATGGAGAGCGGTACGCCCGTCACCGACTGGCAGGGCAAGCCCTACTCCGGCCAGGGTGCGGCGGCGCATCCGAACTCGCGCTTCACTGTGTCGGCCCGGCAGAACCCGATCTATTCCTCGCTCGCCGAGGCGCCGGACGGTGTGCCGATCTCGGCGATTCTCTTCGGCGGCCGCAGGCGCGAGGTCGCACCGCTGGTCTACGAAGCACGCAACTGGGCGCACGGCGTACTCGTCGGCGCCGGCATGGCCTCCGAAACCACCGCAGCAGCGGTCGGACAGACGGGCGTCGTGCGACGCGACTCGATGGCCATGAAACCGTTCTGCGGCTACAACTTCGGCGACTACTGGGATCACTGGCTGTCGCTGGAGAGCAAGACGACGACGTTGCCGCGCATCTTCCACGTCAACTGGTTCCGTCAGGACAGGAACGGCAAGTTCATGTGGCCCGGTTACGGCGAGAACCTGCGCGTGCTGCAGTGGATCGCCAACCGCTGCGACGGCAAGGTCGCCGCCATCGAATCTCCCATCGGCTATCTGCCTGCACCCGAGGACTTCGACGTCAGCGGCACCAACATCGACAAGGACACGCTGCGCACGTTGCTGTCCATCGACGTCCCTGCCTGGCGCCAGGAAATCGACGCGATCCGCAAGTATCTCGACGAGTTCCAGGGGCGGGTGCCGCAGAAGCTGCGGGAGCAGCAGCGCGAAGTGGCGCAAAAGCTGGGGTGAGGGAGTTCTAGAGAACGGGGCTGGAGGCTGGAGGTCAGGACAGGGAACGGTCTTCTCTATTATCCGACCCCCAGCCTCCAGCCCGCGTCCCGCATCCGCGGCGTCATTCCTCGCAGGCGTACTGCAGCGTCAGCGGCGAACCGTTCTCCGGCACCCGTCCGAAACCGATCGATCCTTCGCCCTTGAGTTGCATGCTGTCGCGGCGGACGAAGGCCTCCTCGCCTTCTTTCGTGGTCACGAACGTGCCGTTGGTGCTCTGATCCACCAGCAGGAACTTGCCGCGACTGAATTCGATACGTGCGTGCAATCGTGAAATCAGGTTGCCCTTCACGACGACATCGTTCTCTTCAGCGCGGCCGATGGTGATGTTGCTGCGCGTGTCGTCGACGAAGAGGTCTTTCCCGAGAAACTTCAGATGCAGGCGGCGGGGACGGTGCTTCTCGCGCGACACGGCGGCGCTGAGCGCGATGGCGGGCAGCATGCTGGTCGCGTCTTCCTTCTGCCACAGCACTTCGAAGAGTTCGTCTTCGCTGGTCTTGCCCTTCAGCGTGGCCACATCGATCTGCCGCACCGCGGAGCGCCATTCGGGCGCCAGCCGTTCGACCATCGCGCTCGTGATCATGACCTGACCGGCCTTCGCCTGACTGGTCATGCGATTTGCGGTATGGACTGCCGCGCCGAAAATGTCGCGATTCTCCAG
>CAZBKC010000270.1:1902-5093 GCA_964492345.1 uncultured Steroidobacter sp.
ACCCTCGACCTTGAGACCCGAATGCGTGCGGATGTCGTGCTGCATGCGGCTGGCGGCATTCACGGCATCGTTCGGTGTCGGGAACGTCGCCATGATTTCGTCGCCGATGGTCTTGATCACAGTGCCGTGATTCTGTTCGGTGGCCGAACGCATGATCTCCACGCAGGTCAACACCATGTCACGCGCACGCAGATCGCCCATGACTTCGTAGATCCTGGTGCTGCCGACGACATCGGCGAACAGAATGGCCAGTTCGATGTCTTTGCCCATGACCTCTTGGTGTCCAAACCTCTGCGGATCCGCGCCGGGGCCTCGCTGCCCATCGCAGCAGACCCGTTCCTTCATTCGTATTGGGCCACCCGGCCAGCAACCGGGAGGCGCTGGCATTATATACACAACGCTACATAAGCTCGCCCGTTCGAACGGGCAACGTGTCTCCGGAGTTCCCCTGATGGCTGCCAGGATGCTTTATTTCCCGCGCTTTATTGCGTTTCTCGTGTGCCTGGCGGCGTCGTGCCCCGTCCTCGTGCGCGCAGCCGACTGGTCTGAACAGGACCTCGCCGTCGCTGCAACCCTGAGGGATCGCGCACTCGGTGGCACCGGGGGTTACGAACTCGTCACTTCGCTGGTGACCGAAGTCGGCCCGCGACCTGCAGGCTCCGCGGGCGATGCGGCCGCTGTGCGCTGGGCACTGAACAAGCTCGGCAGCCTCGGCTTCTCGCAGGTCCGCATGCAGGACGTGCTGGTGCCACGCTGGGTACGCGGCACAGCAGACGTATCGATCATCTCGCCCTATCCGCAGCCGCTCGTGGCAGCATCACTCGGCGGCAGCATCGGCACATCCGAGGAAGGCATCCATGCCGTCGTGGTTCGTGTGGATTCACTGGATGCGCTCAAGGCCCTGCCGGCAGCAAACGTAAAGGGCAGGATCGTCTTCATCGACCAGCGGATGGAACGCACCCGCGACGCGAGCGGCTACGGCGCAACGGTCGGCATTCGTTCGCAGGGACCGAGCGTCGCAGCCGATCTCGGTGCAGTCGCGCTGGTCATCCGTTCGGTCGGCACGTCAACCGATCGCATCGCGCATACAGGGGCGCTCTCTTATCGAACCGATGCGCCACGCATTCCCGCTTTCGCGCTCGCCAACCCGGATGCCGATCTGCTGGCAAGGCAAGTGGATTCAGGCAAACCGGTCCGGATGCGCCTGCATTCGACCGCCCGCGAACTGCCGGCGGCGTGGTCCGCAAACGTCATTGGCGAAATCCCCGGCAACGAACGCGCTGGAGAAATCGTCCTTCTCGGCGCACACCTGGACTCCTGGGACCTGGGTCAGGGCGCTGTCGACGACGGTGCGGGAGTCGCGATCGTCATGGAGGCCGCACGTCTGATCGGCAGACTCGCTCGCAAGCCTGCGCGCACGATCCGTGTCGTGCTGTTCGCCAATGAAGAATTCGGCCTGTCGGGTGCGCGCGAGTACACCAGCCAGATCGGCGAAGAACTGAATCGTCACGTCATTGCATTCGAAGCCGATCTCGGCCAGGGACCGGTGTGGCGACTCGACTCCCGCGTCGCCCCCGAAGCACTTCCTGCGATTTCCCAGATGCTGAAAGTCCTTGAACCGCTGCGCCTCGAGAGCGGGATGAATTCCGCTTCCGGCGGCGCCGACATACGGCCGCTGCGCGAAGCCGGTGTTCCCGTGCTCGACCTGTCACTGGATGCCACGAACTACTTCGACATTCATCACACCGCAAACGACACGCTCGCGAAGATCGACGCGAAGACACTGGATCAGTCGGTCGCGGCCTTTGCAGTCGCCGCCTGGCTTGCGGCGACGAAACAGGGGGATTTCGGCCGGCTGCCGTTGCCGCCGAAAACGGAGTGATCAGGCGACGATTCGCAGCGCGTCGATCAGCACGTCCGCATTCGCTGCCGGCTGCGCCGATCGTTCGGACAGAAAGCGTCGCCACGCACGCACGTTGGGCAGTCCGGAGTACAGACCTTGAATATGCCGCACCATGGTCCGCAACCGATGTCCCTCTGCAATGCGCGCGCGGCAATACTCGGCATACCGCTCGACGACGACGTCACGCGCCGGCAACGGCCAGGATGGATCGATCAGCGCCTGATGCAGGTGCGCCAGGATGTAGGGATTGTGATACGCCTCGCGTCCCAGCATCGCGCCGTCAAACCGTTGCAGGTGCGCCCGCACTTCCTCCACCGTTCGCACACCGCCGTTCACGATGAAGGTAAGTGCAGGAAAATCTCCGCGCAGTCGCGCCGCAATGTCATAGCGCAACGGCGGAATCTCCCGGTTTTCCTTCGGACTCAAGCCGTTCAGCACCGCGCGACGTGCGTGCACGATGAATACATCGCAACCCGACCGTGCCACTGTCCCGACGAAGTCACGCAGAAATTCATACTCGTCCATTCCCGGTGTCGGCGATGGATCGATACCGATACGGCATTTCACGGTCACCGGCACATCGGTCGCATTGCGCATCGACGCTACGCAATCCGCAACCAGTCCCGCCTCGCCCATCAGGCACGCTCCGAATCGACCGCTCCTGACGCGATCGCTCGGGCAACCGCAGTTGAGATTGATCTCGTCGTAACCTTGCTCGGCGCCGACACGCGCCGCAATCGCCAGCTCCCGCGGGTCGCTGCCACCGAGCTGCAACGCCACCGGGTGCTCGGCCGCATCGAACGCCAGCAACCGGTCGGCATTGCCACGCACGATCGCAGCCGAAGTGATCATCTCGGTGTACAGCAGCGCCGAAGGACTCAGCAGCCGCAACAAATACCGGCAGTGACGATCCGTGTAGTCCATCATGGGAGCAACGCAGATACGCCGATCCAGGGAAACACTAGGTTTTCCGTCAAAAGAGCCTATTTTTACAGCGTTTTCCGTCATCGTCGTTTATGCGGGTTTTCTGCGTATTTGGGGTGATTCGTGGGTTGTGGAGGAGACGTATAGGAGACAAGAATAGCTTGTCTCCTCCAGTAGGAATACTTCGTGGCCACTATCAAGGCGAGACGGCAGACAAACGGAACGCTTCGGTATACAGCGATTGTCCGGCTTCGTAGGAACAATGCCATCCTCCACCGCGAGGCGAAGACCTTCATGCATCGAGCGGCCGCTGAGAAGTGGGCCAAAGCTCGGGAAGTCGCCCTGGAAAACCCTGGCGAGCTTG
>CAZBKC010000271.1:0-5025 GCA_964492345.1 uncultured Steroidobacter sp.
GCACCGTTGCCGGAAACGCTTCTCGGCAACGGTGCCGGTTGTGGCAGCAGCAGCCAGTGGAAGTACGCGAGGCCGAGTGCCTTGCTCATGTTGGCGTACAGCGTGTGCGTTGGCACGATATCGAGCAGCACCACTCGCGTCAGCGACTCGGGATGATCGAGTGCCATGCGATGGGCGGCGCGAGCACCGCGATCGTGGCCGACCAGTACAAAGCGCTCGTGTCCCAGCGCCCGCATGACCGCGACCTGGTCGCGTGCCATGGCACGCTTGGAATGCCCTTCGTGATTGACGCTATCGGCCGGCTTGCCGCTGTCGCCGTAGCCGCGCAGATCCGTCGCGACCACAGTGAAGTGTTCGGCCAGTTTCGGTGCCAGCAGGCGCCAGATGAGATGTGTCTGCGGCCAGCCGTGCAGCAGCAACAGCGGTGGGCCGCTGCCGCCCGTGACGCCGTTGATGACGACTTCGCCCGTATCTATCCAAAGAGGTTCGAAGCCCGGAAAGAATTGCAGCGGAACGTTCGTCATGCGCCGATTCTACGCCGCGCACGTGCGCATGAGGCCAGCCGGGAAACTATGGCCGCTTCGCCGGCTCCAGCATCTGGACGCTGAATTTCTTTTCCGGGTCCATCCAGACGTGCATCGCGGTGAGTTGGGCCGATGCTGCCAGGGACGCGAAGCTCTCCAGCGTGTACTTGTGACAGAACTCCGTGCGCAGATGCTCGCCACGCGCAAATCGCACCGGTGTGCCTGCAATCGACACCGTCTGATCTTTCATGCTGACCAGATATATCTCGATACGGCTCTGATCTTCATTCCAGACTGCTTCATGCCGGAAGCCGCGCAGATCGAAATTGGCGCCGAGTTCCCGGTTGATGTGCCGTAGCGCATTCAGGTTGAACTCTGCCGTCACTCCCGCGCTGTCGTCGTAAGCGGCGCGCAGCATGTCGGGATCCTTCTTCAGGTCGATGCCGATGAGCACTGCGCCATGATCGCCGACGATGTCTCGCATCCGCGCGAGCACGGTATGCGCCTGCTCGCGGCTGAAGTTGCCCAGCGTCGACCCGGGAAAATATACGACGCGCCGCTGCGCCGACTGCGCCTGCCTCGGCAGTTCGAACGGCTGAGTGAAATCGGCGCAGACAGGAAAAACAGGTAATCCGGGATAATCGCGGCTGAGCGTATTCGCCGCCTCGATCAGGTGTTCGCGTGCAATGTCGACCGGTACATAGGCGGCTGGTACGGCAAGTCGATTCAGGAGCAGGCGCGTCTTCATGCTCGTCCCGCTGCCGAACTCGATGAGTGCTGCCTGCGGCCCGATGATGCGCGCCATCTCCGCGGCGTGCATTTCCATAATGGCCAGCTCCGTGCGCGTCAGGTAATACTCCGGCAGTTCGCAAATCGCGTCGAACAGCGTCGAACCGTATTCGTCGTAGAACCACACAGGCGACAGTTCCTTCGGCGTACGTCGAAAACCTGCCAGCACCGACGCGCTGAGTTCATCGACGCGAGAAGCAGGGACGACACTCGGACGTTTGGACATCAGTGGGCTCCTGATTGCAGTTCCGGACCGCGGCGTGTCACAGATCGCGTGCGAGACGCACCCCCATGAATTGCCAGCGCGAATGTGGATAAAAGAAGTTCCGGTAAGTTGCACGTACGTGATCTGCGGGCGTTACGCAGGACCCGCCCCGCAACACGAACTGATTGCACATGAATTTGCCGTTGTATTCGCCGAGCGCTCCGGCGGCAGGTCGATAGCCCGGATAGGCAATGTAGGGCGACGCGGTCCATTCCCAGACATCGCCGAAGAGTTGCCGCATAGGCTCGTTTGAGGTCGCCACACGGGAATGCAAGGGCGCGCTGGAGACATCGACGAGAAGATTGCCTTCGACCCTGATGCGCGCCGCTGCCAGCTCCCACTCGGCTTCGGTCGGCAACCGTGCGCCGCTCCAGCGTGCGAACGCATCGACCTCGAAATAGCTGAGGTGACAGACCGGCGCTGCTGGATCGAGCGCTTGCAGGCCTGCCAGCGTGAACTCTGCATCGAGCGTGTCATTCCAGTAGAGCGGCCTGCCCCATCCCTCGCTCGAGACCGTCGCCCAGCCGTCCGACAACCAGAAGTCCGCACGGCGATAACCGCCGTCGCGCACGAACTCGAGATACTCGGCATTGGTGACCAGGCGATCAGCAAGCGCGTATGGTTCGGTCAGGACGCGATGGCGCGGCATCTCGTTGTCGAAACAGAAATGCTTGCCTGTTGCGCCGATCTCATCGATGCCACCGTCGAATGTCACGAAGCGCACAGGATCCACGGAAGTTGCAACGAGATCGCGTGAGGCAGTGCGATACGCAGGCAGCAGCGGATTGCGGGAAAAAAGATGCTTGATGTCGGTGAGCATCAGCTCCTGATGCTGTTGCTCATGATTGAGCCCAAGCGTCGCGAGTTCGACGATGCGATCGTTGTCGGATTCGTCCTCCAGCAGCCGTCGCATGTGCTCGTCGACATGCGACCGGTATCGCAGAACTTCCGCGACTGTAGGACGGGTGAGCAAGCCACGATGCGGACGCTCGTGCATGGGACCGAGCGTCTGGTAGTACGAGTTGAAGAGATAGTCGAAAGCCGCATCGAACGGTACGTAGCGTCGGGCATGCGGCTTCAGCAGAAAGTTCTCGAAGAACCAGCTCGTATGTGCGAGATGCCATTTCGCCGGACTCGCATCCGGCATGCTTTGCACAACGTAATCCTCGGTCTGCAGCGGTTCGCAGATGGCCGTGGAGGTCGCGCGAATTCGGGAATAGCGGTCGGCGAGCGAGCGGGTGGGAAGGATCGGTGGCACGGAATGCCCGGCCGGGACCGTCTCGGCGGTTGCCATCACTCGCTCCTTATTACTATGTGCGCAGCCGGCGGGGGAGAGTTAGTCCAACGCCTGATACGCGATGAAAGTTGCATTCGTTGCATCGCCCTTGCTGTCCTCATCCGCCCCACTAAAACAGCGACTTACACGTCTGGACGTGCCCGTCGAGAAATGACCCGGGACCGACGCCGGATCCAGGAATCCGCTGAGAGCGATGCTCCGGGCTTTGTCCTTGACGCCCCGCGCCCTCGCCGCTCTAATACGCGCCCTCTGGCCGCGCCTTCTGGCCAGAGCCCAGCACCCAGGGGCCCACAGCCCTACGATGGCCAGGTAGCTCAGTTGGTAGAGCAGCGGACTGAAAATCCGCGTGTCGATGGTTCGATTCCGTCCCTGGCCACCACTTTCAACGACTTAGACGCACGATTCCTTTGGGCTGTGGAATAAGGCGGCACTGTGGAATATTCGGGACCGGTGGGCTGCTCTGAACTCAGATTCGAATCGCTCACGACCTTGGGCAATCTCGGAATGCGCGCCGATACTCGCATCTGCGCGCATTCGATTGAGATGAGCTGGACTGCCATGTCGTCCTCGGCCACAAGTGGCCCGACTCACCGCTCAAGCAGCGCCGCCGTCTTCGCTGCTTGCGCGGAAAATTTCTTCGGGTTCTTATCCCTCAACCGCTCGAGATTGCTCATCTTCCAGCGTAGTGCAGGAAGCTCGTGCGAAGCCGCGCTTACGCAAGCCGCCCGACGCTGCGTTTAGAGCATTGCCGATCTGCTCGAGTGCGTCTTCTCTCGGGACAGCGTGATCGACGAATACGAGATCGAGGTCGACGGACAGCCGCGGCATGTCGCGGATAAAAAGATTGATGGCGGTGCCGCCTTTCAGGGCGAATATGCCGCTCTGAAAAACCACCGGAGTGACTTGAGTCAGCAGCCGCGCAGTGTCGAGGTAGATCTTGTTCACGGCTTGAGGATGAGCGTGCCGTCTCTTGATCGTGAGACCCATGCCTTGTCGCTGCCCGTCGGCAGCTCTTTCGGATCGAGTTTGCTGGCCCACGGCATGGACAAGTCACGTCCGAGTTGAAGGCACAGGCGTACGGTTTTTACACTCTTGCACTTTTTCAATAGCTGCACGAGCACGTTGGCGCGCAGTGTGTGTGTGCCTTCTGTTAGCTCGCGCGCTTCAGATAGAGGCTGCCGTACGCCCACTTCGCTCAGGAGTTCCAAGAGCGCCCGCTCCGGCGATGAGACGAGTGGTGCGTTGTCGCGTGCCTCGAAGCGCGATACGTGGAGGAGAGCTTCGGCTCGTTCTTCGAAAAATCTTTTCCGGTGATATTCCGATGGGAATCGCTCCACAAACCACGACGGGAGCGTCGCGGCTACCCAGCCGTAGAGGTGCAGGGTTTCATTCTGTCCGACGTAATGACGTATGCCGTGCCACGCGAGCGCCGACTTGCCGCCTACATGTAGGCCGGGAACCTTTTTCTGGAGAAGCTCAAGGCATGGATACAGCTCCAAGGGATCCCCGGGCCGCGTGAACACTCCTCGGGCCAGACGCACTAGCCAACCGGCTCGAACGTAGTGAACTGCCAAGTCCGCCGATATCCCGAGCTCAGCCAGGGCCTCGGATGTGAGAGGCGCTCCGGCTGAGGTACGCGAGTACAGCGTATTTAGGCGATTTCTCTTAGTCGTAGTCACGCTACGATTATGCTCGCTTCCCGAAATATTTGAAACGTTACTTATTATCGTAATAGCGCTACGATAATCCAGATAGGCCCAAGGCCCACATCAGATCATCAACACGCCATGGGGCCCATGCCAGGGCCCATCGAAGAGCGGCGAACCGATTTTCAGATCCGGCCAAGGATCCGGCCACCTACGGACCCATAATTCTTTCAATAGCATAATTTTTCATCTAATCTTACGGTCATGAAACCGGCCAGATCGAGCCGCGTCAGGGGATCTCTTTGACGCCAACCGCTGCAGAGCCCTTCATGCCCGCCGAAGGCACGGAAGCGCTCGAGAATCTGGCGTTCGATTTGGCCCGGGAAGCGAGCGAGCTTTCAGGGCGGCTCCATCCGATCGTCCGGCTCTCCGTGGCCGAACTGGTCCGGTCGATGAACTGCTATTACTCGAATCTGATCGAGGGCCACAATACGCACCCTCGAG
>CAZBKC010000272.1:0-3826 GCA_964492345.1 uncultured Steroidobacter sp.
CCGCATGGATCCGACGTTCTTCGAAGTCACGCGCACGGGCGAGGTGCTGTCGCGGCTGACGACGGATACGACGCTGGTGCAGTCCATCGCGGGCGTGAACCTCTCGATCACGCTGCGTTCGGGCATTCAACTCGTCGGTGCGCTGATCCTGCTCGTTGCGACGAGTCCGTCGCTGGCGGGCATGATCCTGATGCTGATGCCGCTCGTGATCGTCCCGCTGATCGTGGTCGGCAGGAAGCTGCGGACGCTGTCGCGCCAGGCACAGGACAGGATTGCCGATACCAGCGGTCTGGCCGGCGAAACGCTCAACGCGATCCAGACCGTGCAGGCATTCACGCTGGAGCGCCTGAACAGCGAGCGCTACGGCAAGGCGGTGGAGGATTCGTTCTTCGTCGCCGTCAGGCGCACGAAGGTGCGGGCCGTCATGACCGCGCTCGGCACGATGATGATTTTCGGCGCCGTGACGTTCGTTCTCTGGCAAGGCGCACATCGCGTGCTCGCCGACACGATGACGGGCGGTGAACTCAGCCAGTTCCTGATCTACGCGGTGTATGTCGCCATCGCAGCGGCCTCGCTGAGCGAAATGTGGGGCGAAGTGCAGCGCGCAGCCGGTGCGATGGAGCGCCTGGTCGAACTCAGGAACGCAACACCGGCCATCGTCGCGCCCGCCGATCCACAGTCCTTCCCTGCGACAGCGCAGGGAAGCATCCGCTTCGAGCACGTGTCATTCCGCTATCCCTCGCGGCCGGACACGCCGGCACTGCAGGATTTCACGCTCGACATCCGACCGGGCGAGAACGTCGCATTCGTCGGCCCATCCGGCGCCGGCAAGAGCACGACCTTCCAGTTGCTGCTGCGCTTCTACGATCCGGCGTCGGGTCGCATCGTGATCGATGGCACCGACATCGCGCGTGCCCGGCCCGGGGAAGTACGCCAGCGCATCGGCCTGGTGCCGCAGGAAACCGTGCTGTTCGGCGCAAGCGCACGGGAGAACATTCGCTATGGTCGCCCCACTGCAACCGATGCGGAGATCGAGGCCGCCGCACGCGCTGCCGGCGCCGATACCTTCATTCGTCAGCTACCCGACGGCTACGACACCTTCCTCGGCGAACGCGGCACCCGTCTCTCCGGCGGCCAGCGTCAGCGCATCGCCATCGCCCGCGCCCTGCTGAAAGATCCGCCCATCCTGCTGCTCGATGAAGCAACGAGTTCCCTCGATGCCGAAAGCGAACGCTTCGTGCAGGAAGCCCTCGAACGGCTGATGGAAGGCCGCACCACGATCATCATCGCGCACCGCCTCGCGACCATTCTCAAAGCCGACCGCATCGTCGTCCTCGATCACGGCCGCATCGTCGCTATCGGCACTCACTCCGAACTGCTCGCGAGCAACGAACTCTACGCGCGACTGGCAGCGCTGCAGTTCACCGATCTGGCGGTTGTAGCGGGAGAGGATCGGCAGCCGCAAAAGACCGCATAAAAGAAAACTGCGATCAAGAGATCAGCGCGCGCTCTTTGAAGTTTCTTGCTTTCTTTTTTGCGGTCTTTTGCGGCTCACATTCCTCATCTCACCGCCGGCGGACTACCGAACCGATTGCCCCCATCAACAACGATGAATTCGCCCGTCACCATCGCAGCGCCCGTGAGGAGCCAGATGGCTGCTTCGGCGACGTCATCAGGTGTACTCGTACGCTGCAGAGGTGAGTTCGTGGCGTAACGCGTGCGTGCAGCTTCGTAGCGATCGCCCACCGCGCCCTGCAGCCAGCGCGTTTCGACGAAGCCTGGGCAAACCGCGTTGACGCGGATCTGCGGGCCGAGTGCGCGTGCGAGTCCGATGGTCATCGTGTTCATGGCGCCCTTCGAGGCTGCATAGGCGATCGACGTGCCCATGCTGTCGATGCCCGCACGCGAGGAGATATTCACGATGGAACCCTGTCCCTGCTTACGCATCGTGGGCTCGACGGCACGAATCATCTGGAACGCGCCGATGACGTTCACCGCGTAAATGTCGTGAAAATCCTGGGCGCTGAGCGCCTGCAGGTCGGAGTGATTCCAGACGACCTTGGTCGTACCGGCATTGTTGATGAGACCGTCGATGCGACCCCATTTTTCAAGTGCGGCATCGGCCATGCGGCGACAGTCGGCATCTTCCGCGACGTTGGCCCGCACAAGCAGCGTCTCGGCACCGAGCGCCTCGCATTCGGCGGCGGTCTGCCTGGCCTCGGCCTCGCTCTTCGTGTAGTTGACGACGGTGCGGCAGCCCTTTCGCGCCAGTCCCACGGCGCAGGCGGCGCCTATGCCGGTAGCCGACCCCGTGACGATACAGACGGCATTGCTGAGATCCATGAATTCCCCCTGTGCATCGCGTACGCGACCGGCAGGAATCAGGCAGCGTCGAGTTGCCAGATCGTGAAATTCAGCGCGGTCGCAAGACTGACCCACGCAGCGTAAGAGACGAACAGCCAGCTTGCCACCAGGCTGCGATGTCGCACGGTGACAATGAATGCAAAGGTCGCAGCGAGCGGAAGACCTCCACCCTGTCCTCCCCCGTGACGCGGGGGAGGGTCAGGGCGGGGGCACGCGCGCAGCGTGTTCCGCAATCCACCGGGCGAGCAGCCGTATGAAGGTGGCACGCGCCGCGGCCACTTCGTTATGCACTTCATGACGCAGTCCCGGATAGATCTGCAGCGTCTTGTCGCTCGCGCCGAGCAGATCGTGCAACACACGCGACCCGGCGACCGGCGCGATGGCATCGTCTTCGCCATGCACATTGAGCCACGGCAAGGTGATCCGGGGTGCAACCTCGCGTGCCGTCTCGCAGGCCGCCGCGAATTCGACGACAAGACGCAGACTCGCTGTCGATGGAATGCGCGAATCGTTCGCGTAGACACGCTGCACTGACTCGTCGCTCGAGATCTTCGTGGCGTCGAGCCCCAGCGGAATACGCACGCGCGGCACCAGCCACGACAGCGCGCGGAGAAAGGGATTCAGCGGATTGGTGCCGCGACGGAAGATCTCCAGCGAGTTGCTGGTCGTGATCACGCCGCGGATGGCCGGATGGGGCTGTGCCGCCGCGAGAATGGTCACGATCGTTCCCATGCTGTGGCCCCAGAGAAAGATCGGCAGCGACGGATGGGCGGAATGAACGGCCGCGACGACTGCATTCAGATCGCCGACGAACCGCTCGAAGCGGTCGACGTGCGTGCGCGTACCGGGCGCATCGCCGTGCCCGCGCTGATCGTAGACGACTGTGGAAATTCCGCTCGCGGCGAGCTCAGTCGCGATCCCGCGATAACGGTCCGCGTATTCGGCAAGGCCGTGAACGATGACGAGTGCCGCGACGGGCGCGGCGGCAGGAATCACGAATCCGTTGAGTGTGGTGTCGAGCAGCCGCGGCATGCGGATTCTTCTTGTGGCGACCGGTTTCAGCCTAATGGCACTGCATTACTGTAAGCACCAAACGATTGAAGTGATGTCGGCTGGTGCGTCCCTTCCTCCGCGCAGCGGGGACAGGATGGGGGTGCGTGAATAAGCAGCGCAGTTACGTTGCTACCCCCTCCCTAACCCTCCCCCGCTGCGCGGAGGAGGGGATCGGAGGAGAAGCGATACGGTACACGCAAGCCTCAAACGACCCGACGTTCCAGCCTCAACCCGGCGTCGATCGCGCCCTGGTAGGCCACCGAGAAGTCATCGATCGAAAGAATGGCTTCTTCGAGCCTGGCCGTCTCGGGCAGTTCGAAGGCGTCGAAACCGCAGCGGGCCATGAAGAACAGCTGATCGCGCTGGATCTTGCCGACCGCACGCAACTCGCCCGTGAACTTGTATCGCT
>CAZBKC010000272.1:3836-5013 GCA_964492345.1 uncultured Steroidobacter sp.
GCATGGCGCCAGTCATCGACGACGATTTCACGCTGCTTGATGAGACGGCGCATACACACGAGCCTTGAAGGGTTTGATGCCGAGTCGGCGGAAGGTGTCGATGAAACGCTCGCCTTCTTCGCGTTCGGCGACGTAGACGTTGAGGATGCGGTCGATGGTCTCCGCCACCTCTGCATGAGGAACGGACGGACCGATCACCTGGCCGATCGCGGCATCGAGGCCGCTGGCGGAGCCGCCGAGCGTGATCTGGTACCACTCCTCGCCGCCCTTGTCGACGCCGAGGATGCCGATGTGGCCGACGTGATGATGGCCGCAGGCATTCATGCAGCCCGACATCTTCAGTTCGATGTCGCCGAGATCGTAGAGATAGTCGAAATTGTCGAACCGCTCGTTGATCTGTTTTGCGATCGGAATCGAGGTGGCATTCGCCAGCGAGCAGAAATCCAGGCCGGGGCAGCAGATCATGTCGGTGAGCGTGCCGATGTTCGGTGTCGCCAGGTCGATGGCCTTCAGCGACTGCCACAGTTCGAACAGATCGCGCTGGCGCACGTCGGCGAAGATCAGGTTCTGATCGTGGGTCGCACGCACCAACCCCAGGGAATAGCGGTCGGCGAGATCGGCGACGCGATCCATTTCCGCATCGGTGATGTCGCCGGGAGGACGCGCCGGCGACTTGAGCGACAGGAACACCGCGCGATAGCCCGGCACCTTGTGACGCTTGGTATTGCGCTGGTACCAGTTGCGGAACTCGGTCGGCTTGCTGGAAAGCACATCGACATCGGTGAGCGATTCGTAGGCCGGCGGCGTGAAGAAAGCCGCGATGCGCGCGAAGCCGGCGGCATCGTGCGTCGGGGCATGTTCGCGACCGGCCTGCCACTCGGCTTCGACCATCTCGCGGAATTTCTGGGGACCGACCGCCTTCACCAGCACCTTGATGCGTGCCTTGTGAATGTTGTCGCGGCGACCTTCGAGGTTGTACACGCGCAGGATGGCTTCGAGATAGCTGAGCAGATCCTGCTTCGGCAGGAACTCGCGGATCACATGGCCGATCATCGGCATGCGGCCGAGGCCGCCGCCCACCAGCACTTCGAAGCCGACTTCGCCCTGCGCGTTCTTCACCAGATGCAGGCCGATGTCATGAACCTTGGACGCGGCGCGATCCTGCGGCGAACCGGTG
>CAZBKC010000273.1:0-4592 GCA_964492345.1 uncultured Steroidobacter sp.
GCCGTGGTCGATCCACATGGGTGCGGGCACGAAGAACTACGCCTTCATCTGGGCGATGGGCGGCGAGAACCTCGATTACACGGACATGCACGTCCTCGATATCTGCCAGCTCAAGTGATGCCACAAGTGACACCCATGGCCCAATCCAATCCTTTCTCCCTGGCCGGCAAGGTCGCGCTGGTGACGGGCGCCAATACCGGCCTCGGCCAGGGCATCGCTGTGGCGCTGGCCCAGGCCGGCGCAGACATCGTCGCCGTGGGTCGTTCGAGCGCGAACGATACCGAGCGCGAAGTCGTCGCCCTGGGTCGCAAGCTCTACTCGGTGTATGCCGATCTCGAACGCAGTCACGAGGTGCAGCGCATCGTGGCGCAGGCGATCGAGGCAGCCGGGCACGTCGATATCCTCGTCAACAACGCCGGCATCATCCGGCGCGCCGACGCGCTGGCATTCACGGAACCCGACTGGGATGCAGCGCTCGATGTGAATCTCAAGACCCCGTTCTTCCTGTCGCAGGCCGTGGCGCAGGCGCTGGTGCAGGCCGGCCGTCCCGGCAAGATCATCAACATCGTATCGATGCTGTCGTTCCAGGGCGGGATCCGCACGGCTTCCTACACGGCAAGCAAGAGCGGCCTGGCCGGCATCACGAAGCTGCTGGCCAACGAGTGGGCGGCGAAGGGCATCAACGTCAATGCCATCGCACCCGGCTACTTCGAGACCAACAACACCAGCGCGCTGCGTTCCGACGAACAGCGCAACAAGGACATCCTCGGGCGTATTCCAGCGGCCCGCTGGGGACGACCGTCGGATCTGGGCGGCGCAGCGGTGTTCCTGGCTTCGGCCGCATCCGACTATGTCCATGGCACGGTCCTGGCGGTCGACGGCGGCTGGCTGGCACGATAGCAACAGAAAAAGCGCCGGCGGCCGACTGTGAAGTCGGTCTGCCTTTGCGCGTCCCTGCGCAGGGATTGCCGGACGCATCGCGTTCCGTCATTCCCGCAATTCGTTCCCGAGCAGCGCCAGTCCACAGTTTTTTCCGCGGACTCCGGCCATGCTCGGCCTCCTTATGTGTATCTGCCGGCCCACGTCATTCATCCAGTCCCCGAGACCCTCGCGCCTCGATGAGGTGATGGGGATATGACGGCTGTCGATCCGCTGCCCGGCTGTATCGCTACCCTCGATGCCCTGCCGCATGCCGCGCTGCTCGTGGCTGCCACGGGGTTCGATCGGGACATCGTTCACGTCAATCCGGCATTCACCACGCTCACGGGGCATGACGCCGCAGTCTGTTGCGGACGCAGTCCCCTGTTCATGACCGGCGCCCGCAGCGATGCGATCGGCGTGCAGCAGTTGCGCGAAGCCATCGCCGCCGCAAAAAGCCACACGGCCGAGCTGCAGATCGACGCCCACGACGGCCGGGCGCTGTCCGTCCGTATCCAGGTTCAGCCGTTCGCGGCGACGCATCTGCTGATCGGCATCGAAGATCTGTCGCGGCTCGCACGCCTGCGCGAATCGTTGCGCACGAGCGAAGCGCGCCTGCAGGTTGCAATAGCAGGCAGCGCGTTGTGCATGTGGGAATGGAACGTGGAACGCGACGAGGTGTACTACAACGATCAGTGGCGTCACGCGCTCGGTATCGATCCCGCCGGGCTGCTGAACCGCCGGGAACTGCACGATCGCCTGATGCTGCCGGCCGATCAGAAGGACGTGCTCGATCGCTTCGAGCAGCATTTTCGCGGTGCGACAGCACATTTTCAGAGCGAGTACGCCCTTACGCTGCCATCGGGCAAGCGCAGATGGTTCAGTGCCCGCGCCGACGTCGTGCAGCGCGACCGCGAGGGTAATCCGTTGCGCATGATCGGCGTGCTGCAGGACATCTCGTCGCGACGAGTCGATGCCGATCGCGCGGATGAAGTCCAGGAGCGATGGGAGCGTGCGGTGCGCGGCACGTCCGATGGACTGTACGACTGGAACCTGCACACAGGTCACGTCTGGTACGCGGATCGCTTCCGCGAGATAGTCGGCTACGACGAAGCCGATTTTCCCGATACCTTCAGCGCCTTCCAGAACGTGCTGCACCCGGACGATCGCGCGCTGGTGCTGCACAGCATCCGCCAGCATCTGGAGAACCAGGCGCCGCTCGACGTGCGTTGCCGTGTGCTGGCCCGCGTCGGTACGCCCCTGTGGTGTCGCATGCGCGGGCAGGCCGTGCGCGATGCAGCCGGCCGGCCGCTGCGACTGTCGGGTTCGATCAGCGATGTCACGGCACAGATCGAGGCCGAGGCCGCGCTCGATCGAAGCCAGAATTTCTACGGCACGATCCTCGATTCGCTGCCGCTATACGTGGCTTACGTCGATCAGGGAGAGAAGGTTGTGTACGCCAACCGTCCTTTCCAGCAGTTCTTCCGCAGATCGCTCGCCTTCACACGCGGCCAGGCGGTGCGTGAGGTGATTGGCGAACGGCGCTACGAGGCGGTGGGCGGGAAATTCCGAGAGGCGCTTGCCGGTCGCACGGTCGAATCCCACGGGCAGTTGCGCGGCAGGGATCGTCAGCCCGTCGACATCGAAGGCATCTTCCTGCCGCATATCGACGAGGCGGGGCAGGTGCTCGGCTGCTTCGTGGCCGCGCGCGACGTTACCGAGAAGAAGCAGCTGGAAGCGGAGCTGCGTCAGAGCCAGAAGATGGAAGCGGTCGGCCGGCTGACGGGCGGTATCGCACACGACTTCAACAACCTGCTGGCGGTCATCGTCGGCAACATGCAGTTGCTGGCGCGCGGACTGCGCGAGCAGCCGCGCCTGCTGCGACAGGCAGAGACGTCGATGAAAGCGGCCATGCGCGGTGCGGATCTGACGCGCAGGCTGCTCGCGTTCGCGCGTCAGCAGGTGCTCGAACCGCGCGTCGTCGACCTGGAGACACTGATCGGCGGCATGTACGAACTGCTGCGACGATCGATGACCGGTGATATCGAACTGCGCGTGGTGACGGGGCCGAAGGTATGGCCGGTCAGGATCGACCCCAGCCAGCTCGAGAATGCCGTCCTCAATCTCGTCATCAATGCCCGCGATGCCATGCCGGGCGGCGGCGCGATCATCATCAGGACGCATAACGAGACCATCGCGAACGCGGGGACGGAGTCGGTCGGGGGGCGTGGCAGCGACACGAAGCCAGGCGACTACGCAGTCCTCGAAGTGGTCGATACCGGCACGGGCATGACGCCGGAAACCCTGAAGCGCGCCTTCGAGCCGTTCTTCACGACCAAGGACGTCGGCAAGGGCAGCGGTCTCGGCCTGCCGATGGTTTACGGGTTCGTGCGCCAGTCGGGCGGCCATGTCCGCATCGACAGCACGGTGGGCAAGGGGACGACGGTGCAGCTCTTCCTGCCTCGCGCCACCGGCCAGAGCGCTGCCGTTGCGCCGCGGGAGGCCAGTCCGGCTGCCGAACTGTCGTCAGGGTGGGAAACAATTCTCGTTGTCGAAGATAACCCTGAAGTCCGGACGACGGCGGTCGATATCCTGAGTAGTCTCGGCTACCGAGTCCTGGAGGCCTCGAACGGTTACCAGGCGCTGGACAGGTTCATGCAACACACGGACATCGCGCTGGTATTTTCCGATGTCATGCTGCCCGGGGGGTTGCCGGGGCCGCTGCTCGTTGAAAAATTGCGTGAACGGCGTCCCGGTCTGAAGGTGCTGATGACTTCGGCCTTCAGCGAAAGCTCGATCTTGAGCCGGCAGATAATGGATGGATCCCTGCAAATGTTGACCAAGCCGTATCGCGTCGAGGATCTGGCACGGCACGTGCGCGCCATACTCGACGAAAAAAGGCTCGATGAGAAAGAGGAGAAGCCCAGTGTCCCGGCATGAACGCAATCTGTTGCTCGCCGTCGATGACGAGGTCGATTTCCTCGATCTGATCGAACAGGTCGGCGCCGGCGTCGGTTGCGACGTGATCACGGCCAGCAGCGAGGAAGCGTTCCGCGAACAGCTCGCCACGCGCCAGCCAGCATTGATCCTGCTCGATCTGCAGATGCCCGGCATGGACGGTGTCGAAGCCCTGCGCCATCTGGGACGCATCGGCACCACCGCCGGCATCCTGCTCGCAAGCGGCATGGATCAGCGCGTGCTCGTCAGTGCGCGGCAGCTCGGCGACCAGCTCGGATTGAGAATGCTCGGCACGCTGCAGAAGCCGGCCATGCTCGAAGAGATCGAGTCGCTGCTGGCGTGCCATCTCGAGCCTGCAGAGCGAATTACGGTCGACGATCTGCGTCGTGCAATCGAAGAGCACGAACTCGTCGTGCACTACCAGCCGAAAGTCGTGCGTACGAACAACGACTGGCAGGTGCACACGGCCGAAGCGCTGGTGCGCTGGCGTCACCCCACCCTGGGGCTGTTGCTTCCGGGCGAGTTCCTGCCGCTGGCCGAACGCTCCGATCTGATCGGTGGCATCACCGATTTCGTGCTCACCGATGCCATCCGCCAGATTGGTCACTGGCGCCAGCGCGGCTTCGAACTGGGCGCAGCCGTGAATCTTTCGCCGCGCCTCGTACAGGACCTCGAATTTCCCGACCGCCTCGGATTGCTGCTGCGCGAGTTCGATG